>CAJWAO010000011.1 GCA_913020765.1 uncultured Flavobacteriales bacterium
GTTCTCCTGTTTTTGATTCTTTTACAGTTCCGCTAATTGTAAAATTTTGCGCAAAGGAAAACTGCAGGTAGCTGAGAAATAACAAAACAATGCTGATCTTTTTCATTTTTCGAACGATTTATATTTTAACTAAACGGCGAAACATAATTTTTATTAGTTCAGGAATAACCAAAGGTATTAAAAAGGAGCTACATTCATTTTTATACTTGTTTGCGCCTTTTTAATGTCAGTTTATTGAAAAACTAGTCTATATAATTGTGGCGAATAATGCCAAGTTACAATGCTTTACGCAGGGCTGTTTTGAACAAATAATAATAATGCATTGTGTATATTCGTGCAGTGAACATCGATAAATCGATACCTTGAAAAAAGAATACGCGTTTAAAAATATATTGCTTTATAAAAAGACGAAGGAATGGCTCAAAAAAAAACAGCTGCCTCGTTTTGAAGGTTTTTCTTTCTATGACCTCATAAAGATGTATTTGTCAGGATTAATCAAAGGAGACTTAACCTCACGAGCAGGAAGTATTTCATTTAGTTTTTTCATGGCCATTTTCCCTGCGCTTCTCTTTGTATTGAATCTCATACCATATATTCCGATTGAAAACTTCACAGAAACCTTTTCTCGTTTTGTAGAATCTGCAATGCCAGAATCTTCACAAGAGTTTTTGATGTCAATTTATACAGACATTCAAAGCAATCAAAGAGGAGGGCTACTTTCCTCTAGTTTTTTTCTGTCGATCTTTTTTATGGGCAATGGAATCAGTGCAATATTTGCAGGTTTTCAGGGGTCGTATCATATTAAAGTGACCCGTTCTTTTATTCGGCAATATATTTACAGTGTTGTTGTCGGATTGGTCTTATCACTGTTGCTCGTTCTTGCCGCCGCGATGTATATTTTATTTTTGGTGTATATCCGAAATGCATATTCTAAAATTGATGTGATGGACATCTCGTATTGGATTTTCAGCTTTAAGTTGCTTTTTACAATTTTTGTGGCTTTGATTTTTTCATCACTACTATATTACGCCGGAACTCCTGGGGGGCGAAAAGAGAGATTTTTTACACCTGGTTCTATAATGACATCTTTGCTTTTTTTAGTCACCACCTATCTTTTTGGGATTTATATTGCAAAGTTTTCAAATTACAATGAGCTCTATGGATCTATAGGGGCACTTCTGGTATTGATGCTATATATTTACATCAATGCGATAGTCTTACTGCTTGGATTCGAGCTAAATGCAGCGCTCTCTCAGCTTAAAAAATAGTGAAGGTTTACGGTTTAAAGCCTTCTAATATACCGTTTAATGTTTTGCTGGGTCTCATGGCTTCAGCGCCCAACTTGTCATTGGGGTTGTAGTACCCTCCAATATCCATTGCCTGTCCTTGTACCTCATTTAATTCAGCAACAATTGTAGCCTCATTATCCGAAAGCTGATCGGATAGATTTGTAAATGCTGATTTAAGTGCTTCATCATCATTTTGGGCGGCCAACTCTTTCGCCCAATACATAGCGAGGTAAAAGTGGCTGCCTCGGTTATCTAGCTCTCCACATTTTCTTGAAGGTGACTTATCATTGAGCAGAAAAGTACTTGTGGCTGCATCTAATGTTTCTCCTAGTATTTTTGCTTTAGGATTTCCATTTGCTTCAGCTAAATGCTCAAGAGAAACCGATAATGCCAAGAACTCACCTAATGAATCCCAACGCAAATGGTTTTCTTTTGTGAATTGCTCGACGTGTTTTGGCGCTGACCCACCGGCACCCGTTTCAAACAATCCTCCTCCGTTCATCAGTGGTACAATAGAAAGCATTTTTGCGGACGTCCCAAGTTCAAGTATAGGGAAAAGGTCTGTCAGATAATCGCGGAGGACATTTCCTGTAACGGATATTGTATCCTGCCCTTTCGCAATTCTTTCAAGAGAAAAATTTGTTGCCGCTTCTGGAGCCAAGATTTTAATTTCAAGATTTGCCGTATCGAAATTTGGGAGGTATGCATTTACTTTTTTAATAAGCTCGGCGTCATGCGCCCTATTTTCATCTAACCAGAAAATGGCTGGAGCCCCAGTTGCTTTGGCCCTATTAACGGCAAGTTTAATCCAATCTTGAATGGGCAGGTCTTTAACCTGACACATTCTCCAAACATCTCCTTTCTCAACCGTGTGTTCGGTTAGTAAAACACCATCTTGATCGCATACTTGAACTTTTCCGTTTTGAGCAATTTCAAATGTTTTATCGTGTGATCCATACTCTTCCGCTTTTTGCGCCATAAGGCCTACATTAGATACGCTACCCATTTTGGTTGGATCAAATGCGCCGTTTCGTTTACAAAAATCAATTGTTGCCTTATACACTCCTGCATATGATGCATCTGGGATGACTGCTTTTGTATCTTGTTGCTGACCTTCTTTGTTCCACATTTGACCTGAAGTACGAATCATTGCCGGCATAGAAGCATCAATAATCACATCACTAGGAACATGTAAGTTCGTGATTCCCTTATCCGAGTTTACCATGGCTAAGTCTGGTCTTTGCGCATAGCAAGCTCGAATCGCGGCCTCAATTTCATTTTGTTCTGCTTCATTTAGACGTGAAATTTTAGCCAATAGATCTCCAAATCCATTATTCACATCGACGCCAAGACGCTCAAAGGTTTCACCAAACTTATCAAATACTGGTTGAAAGAAGACCTTTACTGCATGACCAAAAATAATCGGATCGGAGACTTTCATCATAGTCGCTTTCATATGTAAAGAGAACAAGAGCCCTTTTTCTTTTGCATCGGCAATTTCTTTCTCAAGGAAAGAGAGCAGTGCGTTCACTGAGAGATAGGTTGTGTCTATAATTTCGCCCGCTAGCACTGCAACCTTATCTTTTAAGATACTTTTTGTTCCATTTGAATCAATGTGTGTAATTTGAACCCAACCCTCTTTTTGTATTGTTGTAGATTGTTCATTGGATTTGAAGTCTCCACCATTCATTGAGGCCACGTGTGTTGCGGATTCAGATGACCATGCACCCATGGAATGTGGATTTTGTTTTGCATAGTTTTTTACGGCTTTTGGTGCTCTGCGGTCGGAATTCCCCTCGCGAAGAACAGGATTGACCGCGCTCCCCTTTACCTTATTGTATGTTGCTTTGATTCGTTTTTCATCTTCCGTTTCTGCGTCTTCCGGATAATCGGGAAGTGCATAACCCTGATTCTGTAATTCTGCTATGGCAGCTTTTAGTTGGGGGATAGAGGCACTAATGTTTGGTAATTTAATAATATTTGCTTCCGGAGATTTGGCCAACTCACCGAGCTCAGCCAGAGCATCATTTACCCGTTGTGTTTCCGTTAGCACATCAGGGAAGTGGGCTAAAATTCTTCCTGCCAAGGAGATATCTCTCGTCTCGACGCTAACACCTGCGGCTGCCGCATAGGCTTTAACAAATGGCAAGAATGAATAGGTTGCCAAGGCCGGTGCCTCGTCCGTTTTCGTGTAAATGATTTTAGACTTTTGCATGAGTATATTTTCCTAGGTTTTTGTGTGTGTAAATTTAACCAATCTTATTCATTTTTTACCCTTAATCAGGTCTATTTTAAAGAGCTGTTCAAGGTAATGGTGTTAAAATTTAAATTAAATTAGAAGTACGCTATTTCAGCAACTCGAATGTATAGAAACTTGAAGTTTATAAATTGTGCTCTTTTGCTTTTTGTCCTGATGGCCTGTAAAACCGTAGAGCCATCGTTGCCAGAGATGCGCATGCAAAACTACGACAAAATTCAACCTGAAGTTTCAAGGTTAAATGTAGATATTGAGGTGAATATGAAGGGGATGTTCGCTGAGGCTGAAAAAAGCACCCCTTTGAGTTTTGAAGGCTCCTCCTCCTCATGTGAAGGGGTGAGCTACACCTATGCATTTTCGAGAAAGCCGCTTACCTTTTCAACTTTACCAACTCAATTAGAAACTAAAATAGAGGGTGGTTTTTCGTTAAATCTCAGTTACTGCCCATTATGTATTACCCTCTGGAACGGGAAAGAATCCTGCACAGTCCCTCGGATATATGCCTCATGTGGTGTGAATGAAAAAAAAAGGGGATACTCCATGCGTTATTTGACCACATTAGGTTTGAGCAATGATTATAAACTCACCGCGAAAACAAAACTCGAAGAGTTTAAAATTAAAGATCCATGTGAGCTTACTTTTTTGAATTATGATGTGACCGAAAGAGTTGAAAAGGAAATTGAGAAAGAGCTAAAAGTTATGCAAGCTAAAATGGATGAGGACATAGCATCGATTGAGGTAAAATCTAAAATCGAGAATGCTTGGAAGGAACTTCAAAAATCCATACCCATCGAACCTTATGGATTTTTGCAGTTGAATCCCTCATCCTTTTCGACCACTGATTTAAGGTATGAAGACGAAACTGCGAAATTTACATTGAGTTTGTTTTTTTCTCCAATGATTACTACCGACAACCACAGTAAACCATACCAAGAACTTACAGAAATGACTCCAAATGAAAGATTGGAAGGGTTCTCTATTTTGACCGATGTTGCATCTTCTTACGATACTTTATCGTCTATACTAACGAACGAGTTCAAAGATGAGGTAATTTCGATCAAGGGAAAAGAGATTGTGGTTCGAAATTTGAAGGTTATCGGCTGTCAATCTGATCGACTTGTACTCTGTCTTGAATTCGATGGGTTTAGAAAAGGTAGGGTATACATGGTATGTCGACCGGTGGTGGATGCTAACATGCAGTTATTGACACTTGAGGATATTGACTTTGAAATAAAAACCAAAGCATTTCTTTTGAAATCTGCAGAATGGCTTTTGGGTAATAGAATTAGAAATGAAATCGAAAAAAAAGCAAAAATTGATATGTCAGAAAGTTTAAATTCATTACTAAAAACACTTGAGGATCGGTTAAATCAGCCGCTTGCCTCAGGGGTAAATGTGCATAGTAAATTGAATGAGCTGCGCATCAATTCGCTTGTTTTGGGCAAGACACATTTGTACGTTCGAACAAATTTAACAGGAAACTTAAAAATTGCAGTTGATTTAGATGATGAAAGATAATTTTTACGCTCTTACAGTTGTGATACTCTTTTGGGCATTCAGTTGTCGTGGACAAGCTATGGATTATTCCAAGTGTTCTGGAGGAATTTCTTTATCGCCAAATAATTTTTATAGCCTGGCTTTTCAAGGGAAGAGAGGAGTAGACAAGAAAAGTTTATATGGTTATGAAACCGCTCGGGAGGTGAATAAGAACCAAATATGGTTGTTCTTTGATACGCCCTCTTCGGGATTATTGAATCTTAACCTAAAACATTATGCTGAAAAGTGCCACGTATATATGTTTGAAGAAAAGGCCGGTCAAATATGTCAAGAACTTGAGGAACAAGCTTCAAAGTTGATATTTTCTGAATCCAACTCAATTGATCTTGATGCAGAATTTATTTTTGTGGAGGAGGCTTTGCGTTATGCAGTGGTTCTTGTGGCAGAGGAAGGAGCAAAGGATTCTCTGGACTTTGCTTTTGATTTTTCTCCGCAAGATAAATTTGGGAATGAGATTGTAGACTCATTGTTATTTGATTTAACGACACATGGCAATGCCCATTCTTATGAGATTCATGTGCGTGATGCGGTAACAAAACGTCCCGTAAAAAGTAAAATATCTTTAACTGGCGCAAACGAAATTAATGGAGCATATGTGGCTAGTGAACTAATCTTAAATATTCGAAAGAATATAAAGGTATGTGAGCTCAAGATTGATGCCGAAGGGTATTTCTCATTTGATAAAAAAGACCATTCAATTTTAATTAAAAATGGGCTAAAAGACACCATTTATCTTAAACCTTTAATAAGAGGTGCGGTAGCAAAAATTGATGAGATATATTTTGTTGCAGGCCTTGCCTCAATTCTAGAAGAATCTGCTCCAAAATTAAATCGTTTGCGGGATTTTTTATTGGTCAATCCGAATGTAAATATTGAAATCCAAGGGCATGTGAATGGAGACGGCACACAACCCTATAGTTCTAAGCGACTATCTAAGAAAAGAGCGAAGGAAATCGTCAATTATCTCGTACTCTCAGGTATTTCACCAAAAAGGCTTAGTGCAAAAGGCTTTGGTTTTACAGATCCAGTGTATGAATTTCCAGAAACAGAGATGGAGAAAGAAGCAAATAGGCGCGTCGAGATTTTGATCAAATAAGAATCCTTAGCTGTAGAAAGGTGAAATCATGTAATATACAATCACACCGGTGATTGCAACGTAGAGCCAAATCGGAAAAGCCAATCTCGTCCACTTTTTATGTTTCTCATAATTTCCTTCCCAAGCAAATTTGTAAGTGAACAGTACCAAGGGTATAACAACTAAACTCAAGAAAATATGAGAGACAAGAATGAAAAAATAGATACCCCGAGTATCTGATACAGCCATTGCCTCTGCACTTTCTAATATGCCGTTCCCATTAATATCTCCGTATTTTGTAGAGTCAGAAGTCATATGATATAAAACATACAATAACAAAAATAAAACTGAGAAAGTGAGACATAATTGAACAATTCTTTGATGGAGTTTTAGTCTTTTGAATCTTATCGCAGCTAGGGCCGTTACCAAGCCAATGGCTGTCAAACCATTCAAGGAGGCATAAATAGGGGGTAGAAAAGATAGATCAAACCCTTCAATTTTCACAGAAAATAGAATACCAACAGCCAAAGGAATGATTATAGAAACTGCGAGTATCGCATTTCTGAGCTTTTTGTTCGGGCGAGCTTTGACTTTATCTGTTCTCCCTTTTTGCGCAATAATTTTTTCTTTTATACCATTCCATAAATTTATTCTGTGTTGAAGTGCTTCTTGAGATACTTGAAGTACTTCCTCTACCTTTTTAGGATCATTTCCGCAAAGCTCCTCAACCATTTGGAGTGAAAGAGGACCGTGCTCATCCCCGTCTAGCTCAATATGACGGTCCAAATAGTACCTTAGCTTATTGAATCTTGTGTTTTTTGAATCTGCCTGTTTTAAGATTTCTATAAACATGTCTGGAATCAAATCCTCTCGACCGAAAGTAAATGCAGCCGCAATACAGTGGGCTTTTCCAGACTCAATTACTTCGAAAGTAAAGCGCATAAAATCTTTTGCACATTTTTCTACCTGCAAGCCTTCAATGATAGAATGAATAGATTTTTCTTCGTCTAGCTGAGTTAATAATTCTTCGATTTGGGCTGTGTTTGCCTTAATTTGCAGCATGGAATCGATATACATCTCAAAATGGCTTTTCGCCTCACCCAATTCATTTATATCGCTTTCCTCAGCATGTACAATTTCATTAATGAACCTGGCCAATGAACCTTTAGGTTTAGGTTTCCAAGGTATTGACACTGTTGTAAGCTGAATCTGTAGTGCCTTGAGGAGAGACATAAAATCCCATACTGCGAATACATGCAAGGACATAAAAACCTTTATATCCTCGATGCTCTGAAGCTGTTCATACAGACTATGCTCTTTCAGCTGCCTTCGCAGAGGAGAAAGTTGGGTTTCTATGTATTCAATGTGTGTCAATATTGGTTGCTAATAGAACCTTTAGGTCTTCTAATAACCGATAATATTCAAGATTGTTTACCGAACCATCGAAGCCAGTTATGTTGTAAACACCTCTGAGGAAGCCTTTTGTATCAACCAAAGAGAACGCTCCAGAGTGCGCAAACCCACCTTCTGCTTCTTCCTCGCGTCCGGCAAAAATTTTGAAACTTTCAATTCCCAATCGATGTGTGAATTTTTCATCGCCGGTCAGGAAATCCCAATTCTTACAATTTTTACAATACAAGTTCTTGTATTTTTTTAAAGTTTCAGGAGTATCTTTTTCTGGGTCTATTGAGAAAGAAAGAAATTGAACCTGGTCTTTTTTATCCATTGTGTTGACTTCCTCGAATAATTTGGTCATCTGTACGGTCATAATCGGACATATTGTAGGGCAGGTAGAAAAAAAGAACTCAGTAATCCAAACTTTATTTGCATAGTTTTTATTTGTTACTTGAAGGCCATCCTGATTTTGGTATGTAAAAGATTGAACTGGCTGGTAAACAGTATCAATGACCTGTAAACCATCCTTTATAGAATACTCCAGGTCGTAATGTCCAATATAAGGAAGACTTCTTGACGATTCAACAGCTTCGCAGGCAGCCAGAAATAGAGTTAGTATTAACGTAAATAAACGAATCATTTTTACTTTGCGGCTTGTTTGTCGTATTGTTTTTGCAGTAGTGCCATACTTTGTTTCATTCGTCTAATTTGACCTTCTACATTACCAGATAGAACCATCCGAAGATGATGGTCTTTATCAATGAGTAACATGAGTTCTTGGAAATTCGCTTCTTCTTCTATCAGTGAGATGCCGTTATTTTCAAGGTTATAAATGCTTTTAACATCCCCGCTCGCTAAAATCCAAATAGACGGGTCGTAATTTTCTGCCAAGTCATTAATGGCATCATTGATTACAGATAGATCTTTTACTGAATTTCCTTTACCATCTGTTAAAAAAGAAATCATTCGAATTTGCTTTGTTTTTTTGGTTTTGTTTTTCCAAATGTGTTGGTAAATCGTTTGATTGATATGCCACATGAGTACTGAGCAGCTGTCTGGGCATGAGCTCTGAAGGACATTTACAAGGACCACATCGTCTTTAAATTCACTTGAATTACGCTTAACGCCATTTGCATCGGTAAATTCAAATTCAGTGACAGGTCCGTAGTCTTCGAGCTCTTCAAAATTGTGCTCACAACTTCGTGTTCCTATAAAAATTAGTAGTAAAGCTGGGCCAAACACCAGGAGAAAACCAATAAGTCTATTTGCTCTTTTCTTAGCCAAGGAGATTTATTAAAGACCAACACCTGACCAAGCGTCACCAACGGCCAAAGCTTCGGTTAATGCTATAAATATGAGGTAAAGGATAAATCCGGCATATGGCAGAAGTATAACATTCCGCATCCATGGCCTTTCATCTCCCAGGTGCATAAATACCATGATAATATATCCTGCTTTGAGAACCGTTAAAACAATAAACGTCCATTTTACATAAACCCAAAGCTCGGATGACTGTTTGATGTATGCACCGAGTGCAACCTCAATTGCAGTGATAATAGTCAGTAAAAGTGTTACTTTCCATATTTTCTTTCGAAGCTCTTTTCCATGCTCTTCCGAGTGGTGCGAATCTAAAGAATATTCAATTAAATCATCTCTTTCCATGATATACTTTTAATTATTAAACGAGATAAAAAAATGTAAAAACAAAAACCCAGACTAAATCTACAAAATGCCAGTAAAGTCCAGTTTTTTCAACCATCTCATAATGTCCTCTTTTATGGTAGGTACCTTTAACGACCCCTATAAAAATCAAGATATTTATCAGCACTCCCGAAAAAACATGAAATCCATGGAATCCTGTAATAAAAAAGAAAAAATGAGCATATTGCTGAGGCCCATATTCATTTTTCGTAGGCAACCAATGCTCGCCGTTTTCAAACCAAGGAGCGCCATAAGTCACCTTTGGGGTGCCACTATATAGGGAACCGTAATATAATTTTTCGGCCTCTTTACCATGGATTTTGTCACCAATATTTCTTTTTGAGTCAGGGTTGGTTAGCTTTATGGTAAGCTCAAGATGATGGTCATGTTCTTTATAAACTTGGGCTATTGATCCATCGTGAAGATGAATTTTTCCACCTTCATGAATATGGCCTTCCTTTGCTGCATGCTGAAAGGTATGCATTAAATCAGTGGTGATAACGTCTCCTTTCTTGTGATGTGTGCCTCCTTCTAAAACCGTAAAGTTCTTTAATTCCCCAAAATGGCCACTTACATTCGCTTCCGAACCATCCATCAGCTCTATTCTTCCAAATTGAGAACCGTGTATGAAGTGACTCCATTCCCAAACTTGAGAACCCAAAAAGAAAAATCCACCAATTATGGTGGCAAGCATCCATTGTATAACTCCCTTCTTATCCATTCGGTGTCCTGCTTCGACTGCTAAAACCATAGTGACAGAGGACACAATCAGAATAAATGTCATTAATGCAACATAAATCAATGGGTAACCGTGACCTAAAAAGGGTAATGAATTAAAGGTTTCTTCTCCAATTGGCCAGGATTCTTGGGTATTATGTCTTACAAATCCATATGCTACAAGTAGCCCACTAAAGGTAAGTGCATCGGATACAAGAAAGAACCACATCATGAGCTTTCCATAACTTGTCTGGAAAGGGGATTCTTTTCCACCCCAAAGCGTTTTAGAGTCTAATTCAACAGTATTCGCGGCCATCAATGAAGATTTTCACTACAAGTTTAGTGAATAAAAACCAAAAACAGTAGTAAATAGCCCCATAAAAGCCCCAAAAAATGCCAAAAAATAGATGTCAAACGTAGTGAAAGATGGTTTTCCATTCCGAATTTATTCATGAATGTTTTCACAACAACTCCGCTCAAATAAATTAACGCTCCAGCGATATGCAGCAGATGTAGGAAGGTTAATATAAACAGGAAAGATGATGCCATGTCTGATGATTCCGTTGCTTTGATTTGAAGAAAATTCGACAATACTTTTCCTTTGTAGTATAATTTACGATTGTTGTATTCAAGTTTTTCTCGTTTGTAAGAAATATTGAAATCCTCTCCTATTTTTCCTTTAGCGAAAAAGTCTCCGCGACCATCTACCACATTTTGAGCTAGCTGTTTAAGCCTTAAAATATCTGCTGATTTCAAAGGTGTTGAATCGTTTACATAGAACGAATTATTTTGTACTGAAAGCGGCTCGTTATTGAAGATTAATTGGTATTCTTTCTGGTCTCCTTTGGTAATTAACCTGAACTTATTGTTATAGTTTTCGCCCGAAATGAACTCCTTCATGTACTCTTGGAAGGCTAAGAATTCCTCATTACTCATTTTTCTTTCATTCCATAAATAATCGTTTCCATCTAGGGAAATGAATCGACCATTTTTTTTAACCTCAAAATAATCTCCATAGCGACCGTCAGTTACGACAATATGATTCTGAAATGGATGAACTCCTTTTTCAATCAGTTGTGCGAAGCCATTCCATTGAAAATAAACAAACAATATACCCAAAAGAAGGGTTAGTGCCATTCCTCCTTTCATGAGCGATTCTCGACCCTGTCGTGCAGCTTTAATCGCTCCTATGAAAACCATACTACTTACAAAGATACATCCCGTTCCCCACCAAAATGAGAGAGGGATCGGAGTTTCAAGCCAAAATGCATCTCCCATACTAACAATATATGCGGAGGTCAACCCTGCAAAAAGCATGATGATGCTAAAGCAGCTCACATAAACGAGATTTTTTTTCATTTTTTCGTGAACGACAGGGTCCACATCTTTAGATAAATCCATCAGACAAAAATTTAATATGTTCTACCTTGTCAAGGACATAAGTAAATTGAATTATTGGTAAATAAACAAAAGAAGCGAACATTAGTTTTCGTGCATCAGCATCTTCTTGACTGAGGTATAATTTATAGGCATAAATGAAAAAAAGTGTTCCAAGTAATGCGGCAATGACAAAGGTTGTATTTCCCGTCCAGTCTAAAAGCCATGGGATTAAACTAAAAGGGATTAAAGCTATGGAATAAATTAGGATCTGAAATGCCGACTGCTTCGATCTTCCGAGAGAGGAGGGGAGTAATTGGTACCCCGCTTTTTGATAATCATCATGACTAACCCATGCAATTGCCCAAAAGTGTGGGAATTGCCAAGTAAATTGAATAAAAAATAATACACCTGGCAAGAATCCAAAAGCATCCGTCGCCGCAATTGCTCCCAAAAATGGGGGTATGGCTCCTGGGAATGCCCCTACAAAAACTGCCCAAGCACTTTTAGATTTCATAGGTGTGTAAATAAACACGTAGGAAATGAAAGCTGAAAAACCGAGGAGCATACATTTTAGGTTGATCAGGAGGAGTAAGACACTTCCGATGATAAGCAATATAATGACGATTGCATAAGCAAATTTAAGACTCATAATACCGAGAGGAAGAGGCCTGTTCTGGGTTCTAGACATTAACTTATCTATGTCTCGTTCCCAAATTTGGTTGGCCCCATTGGAGGCAGCTGTGACAAAAGAACCTCCGATCATAAGTAGCGCCACTTCTAGGTAGTTTGAACCACCGGCAAAAAGGTAACCTGTTAAAGCGGATAATACCACGAGAAAGGATAATCTGAACTTCGTGAAAATCAATATTTTCTTGTAAAGCGTTTGCTTTGTTGAATCTTCTTGCGTCATGGCCGAGCAAAATTACAAATTAAATGGTGCTTACCCGAGAAATGCAGCATTTATCACAAATAATAAAAAACCAAATCATTGGTCTGAAGCTACGGACAATAACTCTTATATTTAACACAAAATTAGTTTCTTATGTACGAAAATATTTCTGTGAATCTTTCCGATGGTATAGCTGTACTAACCATTAATCGACCAAAGCAGCTAAACGCCTTAAATAAAAGAACCATCGAGGAGGCTCATGCTGCTCTTAGAGAGATGGAAAGTGATAACGAAGTTGCTGTGGTGATTTTGACTGGGGCAGAAAATAAGGCCTTCGTCGCTGGCGCAGACATAAAGGAGTTTGCAGATTTTACAATTGCACAAGGCGGGGCGCTCGCAAAAAACGGGCAGGATCTTTTATTCACTTTGGTTGAGCATTATCCAAAACCCGTGATTGCCGCTGTCAATGGTTTTGCTCTCGGCGGTGGATTAGAATTGGCAATGTCGGCGCACATTAGGATTGCTTCTGCTAATGCAAAAATGGGTTTACCAGAGGTTTCTCTTGGAGTAATTCCTGGCTATGGGGGTACACAGCGATTAGCGCAGCTTGTTGGAAAGGGGAAGGCAAACGAGCTCATTTTTACAGCGGGGATGATTTCAGCGGACGAAGCTTTTCGCTGTGGTTTGGTCAATGCCGTAGTGGAACAAGATGCACTTATGGAGGCAGCAATGAGGATGGCCTCGAAAATATTGCGGAACTCACCGATGGCGATTCGCGCTGCAATAAGAGCCGTGAATGCCGGTTATACCTCAGGGGTAAACGGGTATGAGGTAGAAATTGAAGAGTTTGCGAAATGTTTTGGAACCGAGGAGTTTAAAGAGGGGACTAATGCGTTTATAGAGAAAAGGAAAGCAAATTTCAGAAAATAACATGACAAGTCCGTTAAAGCGACTTTTTGGACAAACCGCCATTTATGGATTGTCTTCCATTCTTGGAAGGCTACTGAATTATTTACTAGTCCCTCTTTACACGGCAGTTTTCGTCGATCCTTCGGATTATGGAGTCGTTTCTGAGTTATATGCTTGGGTAGCTTTTCTAATCGTTTTACTCACCTTCGGGATGGAAACAGCCTTCTTCAAATTTATTCAAAAAGAAGGGACTAAGGAAAAGACTTTTACAACAGCTTTGGTTTCATTACTATTTGTTAACGGCATTTTTTTTTTAATAATTGTTCTATTTAATGCGGATATAGCACGTCTTTTGCTCTTTGAACATCACGGAGAATATATTCTTCTGTTGGGAGCCATTGTTGCTGTTGATGCTATTTCGTCTCTTCCCCTTGCTAAGCTTAGAGCAGAAGAAAAGGCCCTCCGGTTTTCTTTGATCCAGTTCAGTTCGATAGGGGTTAATATAGGACTTAATTTAATCTTGATGCTTGGTTTTGTGTCTTCAGATCATCCAGAACGAGGAATTCTTTTCATATTGGTCGCAAACCTGATTGCCTCATTGGTCAAACCCGTTTTACTTTATAAATCATTTCGGTTGAAATCAAGTTTTGATAAATCTCTTTTCAAAAAGATGGTTTTTTATTCTCTTCCACTAGCAATTGCTGGTTTTGCTGGTATTATTAATGAAACTCTAGATAGAATTCTACTCAAACAGATGCTTTATGATCCATTGATGCCTGCTTCTTTGAATTATGCAGAGGCTCAGGTTGGGATTTATAGTGCGTCATACAAGTTAGCCATGCTTGTGACCATATTTCTGCAAGCTTTCCGATATGCTGCGGAGCCATTTTTCTTTAATCAGATGAACAATGAAAACAAAAATCAGATATATGTCAAGGTTATGGATGTATTCATTGGACTAGTTTGTGTTGTCTTCCTTTTAGTTGCCCTAAACATTGATATTTTTAAATATTTTATTCAGAATGAATCCTATTGGATTGGATTGCAGGTAGTCCCGATACTTCTGCTTGCGAATGTTTTTCTTGGCATCTATTACAACCAAAGCATTTGGTATAAGCTAAGTGGTCAGACGAGATTTGGGGCTTACATAGCTCTATGTGGAGCATGTATTACCGTATCAATTAATATTTTATTTATTCCAAACTATGGTTACATGGCATGTGCCTGGGCTACATTAATTGTTTATTTCTTTCAAATGGTCCTCTCATATTTACTTGGACAAAAACATTATCCAATACCATATAATATTTGGAAGTTTTTCTTGTACACGGGATCAACACTCGGGCTTTACCTCCTTGCCATTCAAATTGAAATTGATGGTTTTTATTTGAATTTGGCTTTCAGAAATGGTTTGCTTATCATTTTCGTGACCGGTTTTCTCTACTTTGAAAAGAGCAGAAATTTGGATGAATCTAAAAGCGCTTGAACCCTTTGAAAAATCTGTTGTTAGTTTAAATGTTTTGAATCATTTAACTTTGCACACATCATTATGTCAAAATTCAAACCCGGAAATTTTTTAGATCAAATTGACGTCCCTAAAGACTTAAGGGATAATTTCTCTATCGAGGATTTACCGCAAGTTTCTGCTGAAGTTCGCCAATATATTATAGATGTAATTTCGGAGATAGGCAATAGTCACTTTGGTGCAAGTCTCGGCGTTGTTGAATTAACTGTTGCGCTTCATTATGTTTTTGATACGCCGAGAGATAAAATTGTTTGGGATGTCGGCCATCAAGCTTATGGGCATAAGATTTTAACAGGTCGAAGAAAGGTTTTTCATACAAATAGAAAAAAAGGGGGCATCTCTGGTTTCCCGAAAAGATCAGAAAGCGAGTATGATACATTTGGGGTAGGTCATTCCTCTACTTCGGTTTCTGCAGCATTGGGTATGGCTGTTGCAAATAAATACACTGGAGCGTCAAAAACCCAGCACATTGCAGTTATTGGAGACGGTGCAATGACGGCGGGAATGGCTTTTGAGGGGATCAATCATGCTGGTTTTGAAAAGGATGCAAATTTATTGGTGGTTTTGAACGATAATGGCATGTCAATTGAACCTAGTGTTGGTGCATTGCGAGAATATTCAAAGAATTTTAAGCCTTCTCAGCCTTTAGGAAATGTGAAGGAGGAGATCTGGAAATTATTGGGCATGGTTTCTAAGTTTGGACCTGATGCACAAAGCATTGTGGCAAAAATTTCGAAAATCATCAAAGGTGGTGAACAAAATAATTTATTTGAGTCTTTAAATTTCCAATATTTTGGTCCAGTAGATGGACATGATGTTGCGCGCCTAGCTAAAGTACTAAATGAGCTCAAGGATATACCAGGGCCTAAAATCCTTCACTGTATTACGCGCAAAGGGGCAGGGTATAAATTTTCCGAGGAGGGTAATCCTGTTCAATGGCATGCTCCAGGTATTTTTAATAAGGAAACGGGTGAAATCGTTAAAATTGCGCCACCTGCTCAACAGCCTCCTAAATACCAAGATGTTTTTGGCCACACCATTGTAGAGCTCGCGGAGCGTAATGAAAAAATCATGGGGATTACTCCGGCAATGCCCTCCGGTTGCTCCTTGAATATTATGATGAAGGCTATGCCTGATCGTACTTTTGATGTTGGTATTGCAGAGCAACATGCCGTGACTTTTAGTGCTGGGTTGGCTGTACAGGGCCTTTTACCTTTCTGCAATATATATTCGTCGTTTATGCAACGTGCATATGACCAAGTGCTTCATGATGTAGCAATACAAAATTTAAATGTCGTTTTTTGTCTAGACCGCGCTGGTTTGGTTGGAGCAGATGGAGCAACCCACCATGGTGCTTATGATTTGGCATATATGAGGTGTATTCCGAACATGATTGTCTCAGCTCCGATGAATGAAGAAGAGCTTCGAAACCTAATGTTTACTGCTCAGCTGCCAAATAGGGGCCCTTTTACAATTCGATACCCAAGAGGTCGAGGCGTGCTTTCGAAATGGAAGACCGCAATGAAAGAAATCCAAATAGGAAAAGGAAGGCGTCTTTTAAATGGAAACGATATCGCAATTTTATCTGTGGGCCATCCCGGTAATTTTGTGGTGGAAGCAGCAGAACAGCTTAAAGCTATTGGAGTTTCAATCGCCCATTATGACATGCGATTCGTAAAACCTATTGATGAGCTTATGCTCCATGAAGTATTTACGAAATTTAAAAAAGTTATCACCGTTGAGGATGGTTGTATCATGGGTGGCTTTGGCTCAGCAGTTATTGAGTTCATGGCCGACCAAAAGTATCAAGCGGAAGTTGTCCGGCTTGGTGTGCCGGATAAATATATTCATCATGGAACTCAAAAAGAGTTATGGTCTGATTGCGGATACGATGCCGACGGTATTATAGATACCGTCATAAAGACACTTTCCTTATCTGTGCCGTCTAGAAAACTGAAAAAAAACATCAGCTAATCCTAAATTTTGCTTTATCTTGGGTGACTAAATTTAAAAATTATGTCGGCCAAAACCAATCAAAGTGCTCTATTTACACTAACAACTGTATTCTTTTTTTGGGGTTTCGTTGCCGCGAGTAACGATATTTTAATTCCAGTTTTTAAAGAAGCTTTTAATTTGACACAAGGCCAAAGTCAATTTGTCTCAATCGCATTCTATATTTCTTACACTGTCGGTTCGCTCATCTACATGGGGATTTCTCTTTTAATAGGAAAAGATCTTGTGAATAAAATGGGCTATAAAAACGGTCTGGTTTTGGGCTTGGTAATTTCCGCACTCGGCACATTGCTATTTTATCCAGCAGCAAATTCTGGTTCCTACCCTTTGATGTTGGCAGGTTTGTTCATTGTGGGTCTGGGGTTCTCACTTCAGCAAACGGTTGCAAATCCCTTGGCGATTGCTTTAGGACCTGTTAAAACAGGTTCTCAAAGGTTGACCTTGGCGGGAGGGATTAATAATTTTGGAACAACAATAGGTCCACTGATTGTTAGCTTTGCCATTTTTGGTACCACTTCATCGGGAAGCACAAGTTTGAGTATTGAGAGTGTCAAAATCCCATATTTAATTCTTGGCGTTGCTTTTTTATTTGTGGCAATGCTACTGAAGTTTTCTTCTCTGCCAGAGCATCCAGAAAATCAGAAGGAATCGATTGAAGATTCGGCCTCCTCTAAAAAGTCTGCTTTACAATATCCACAGCTTGTTTTGGGGATGTTTGCTATTTTCTTGTACGTAGGAGTTGAGGTATCAACAGCAGCAAATTTACCAGAGTATATGTCTAAAGAGCTCGGGTTTGCGATAGATGAAATCGCACCATATGTTTCACTTTATTGGGCTAGTTTAATGATTGGTCGATGGACTGGAGCGGTTCAGGCTTTTACGGAAAATATGTCCTTACAAAAGATATTACGTTTTATCGCACCGTATTTAGCGTTTGGTGTTTTTCTTCTGGTAAATGCAATTGCCAACAATGACCTCACACCATTTTATGTTTATGGCCTAATCATTTTAGTTTTAATTGCTGCCGATATGGCGAGTAAAGGGGATGCTGCGCGAATGTTACTCATTTTTTCAATTTTAGGAATCTGTGCTTTATTTGTGGGTATGCTGACCACCGGAATGATTAGTGTGTATGCCATTACAAGTGTTGGTTTGTTTTGTAGTACGCTTTGGCCATGTATCTTCGCTCTTTCTGTTAGGGGATTAGGTAAACACACCAGTCAGGGTAGTAGTTTTTTAATTATGATGATTATGGGAGGAGGAATTATCAGCTGGTTACAGGGGGCTGTATCCGAGAATATTGGTATTCAAAGCAGTTATATTATTGGTGTTTTATGCTTTGCCTACCTCGGTTTTTTTGCCTGGATTGTTAAAAATAGATACTCCATTCCTTCTGAGTAATACTGGAATATTTCCACTAAAAATTCATCGGTTAAGTTGAACTTAAAAACTTTAAAATGTTAGTACAATACTTTTTTCTACGCAGCAGGATTTATATTTTTTTGTCCTTTTTGTTTTTATTCTCATGTGATGATAGTGAACGTAAGGAGACTGAGCTTACAATTGCACAGCGTGTGAACGAATTGATGGATAAGATGACCTTACAAGAAAAAATAGGTCAAATGAATCAATATAATGGGTTTTGGAATGTAACAGGTCCTTCTCCAAAGGAAGGTAACGCAAAGGAAAAGTATGACCATCTTGCAGAAGGCTTAGTTGGTTCAATGCTTAATGTTCGTGGTGCTAAAGATGTCCGTGCTGTTCAAGAAGTCGTCGTCAATCAGTCAAGGCTTGGTATTCCGTTGATCATCGGTTTTGATTTGATTCATGGCTATAAGACAATAAGCCCGATTCCTTTGGCCGAATCTGCAAGCTGGGATTTAGAGGCTATTCGTAATTCTGCAGCGCTTGGCGCGAAAGAAGCCTCTGCGGCTGGGATTAATTGGACTTTTGCGCCTATGGTGGATATTTCACGCGATGCGCGTTGGGGTAGAGTTATGGAGGGAGCAGGAGAGGATCCCTACCTTGGAAGTCTTGTTGCAGCAGCAAGGGTTAAAGGTTTTCAAGGGAATGACTTATCTAGTTCGAGTACTGTTGCAGCTTGTGCGAAACATTTTGCTGCTTATGGCCTTGCAGAAAGTGGACGAGATTACAATACCGTAGATGTTGGAGAGCATACCCTTCACAATATTATTTTACCCCCTTTTAAAGCTGCAGCAGATGCAGGTGTCCGCACATTTATGAATGCCTTTAATGAACTAAACGGAATTCCTGCAACGGCTGATAAAATGCTGCAAAGAGACATATTAAAGGGCGATTGGGGTTTCGATGGATTTATTGTTTCGGATTGGGGCTCATTAAAAGAGATGATAGTTCATGGGTATGCTCAAGATAAAAAACATGCTGCCGAGCTAGCCGTAAAAGCTGGCTCAGATATGGATATGGAGTCCTATATTTATCTTGCCGAGCTAGAGTCACTCATTGAAAATGGACATGTTGCGATTGAACAGATAGACGATGCTGTTAGGAGAATATTGACTATTAAATTTGAGCTCGGTCTTTTTGATGATCCTTTTCACTATTGTGATACGACTCGCGAACAGGAGATAACAGGTTCTCCCGAAATAAGGGAAGGCGCATTAGAGATGGCTAAAAAATCCATTGTCCTTTTGAAAAACGCTGAGGCGACTTTGCCTCTGAAAAAGGAAGGCCAGACCATCGCTCTGATTGGGCCTTTGGCATCAGATAAAAATAGTCCATTGGGCAATTGGCGCATTGCAGGCGACAATAATTCAGCGGTATCTGTCCTTGAGGGAATGCTAAAGTATGGTGGTAATACACTCATTCATGAGCAGGGCGTCAAGCTTGTGAACGAAATCCCGGCATTTCACAAGGAGGTGGACATAAATAACACCGATAGAAGTGGAATGAAAGCGGCCAAGGTTGCTGCAAAGAATGCGGATGTTGTGGTGATGGTTTTAGGTGAATATGGTTTTCAGTCAGGTGAGGGTCGAAGCAGATCTAAACTTGACCTACCTGGATTACAGCAGGAGCTACTAGAGGAGATATATGCAATAAATACAAATATCATTTTAGTTTTGATGAATGGAAGGCCTTTGGTGCTGAATTGGGCCGATGAGCATCTCCCTGCGATTATTGAAGCGTGGCATTTAGGTACAGAAAGTGGAAATGCCATTGCGCAGGTATTGTATGGTGAATACAATCCAAGTGGAAAGCTTCCCATGAGTTTTCCGCGAAGTGTGGGGCAGATACCTTTGTATTATAATCATAAAAATACTGGACGTCCAGGAACGGAAGGAGCAGATGCAGGAAGCGTATTTTGGTCACATTATGGCGACGAAAAAAATTCACCTTTATTTCCATTTGGTTTTGGATTAAGCTATACCCAATTTGAATACTCGGAGATAACTTTAAATGAAACAATCCTTACAAATGGAAACACCATTGAGGCCTCGGTGACGCTAACTAATGTTGGAAATGTTGAAGGAAAGGAGGTGGTACAAATGTATATTCGTGATCACTTTGCAAGTGTCACTCGTCCTGTTAGAGAGCTCAAAGGTTTTGAATTGGTAGCGTTAGAACCTGGAGAGTCAAAGGAAATTATATTTGAGATAACTCCAGAAACTTTAGCTTTCTATAGTGCAAACAAGCAATGGGAAGCAGAGCCAGGTGCCTTTAGTCTGTTTATCGGGACGAATTCGGCCACAACACGAAGTGTTGACTTTAAATTGGAATAAGCTAAATATCATCATAATCATAAAAGTTTAAATTTTTGGCATATGGACTATGAAATAGAATTACGTTATCAGAAATTAAACAAACATCTCGAAAAAACTTTTGGAGAAGATTTGGATGTTCACGCATTATTATTCTTGATTGGAGTCAACGAATTGGGAAAGGGCCATAATAAGTATAGCAAGCAGGAAAAAACAGATTTAATTCACATTGCAATTTGTACATTATTAACACCTGCAGGATATTATGAATATAAGGGTCGAGATGAAGATGGATGGCCTCACTTTGAACTTTTGAGTAATTTGCCGCCTATTAATTCGAGAGAACAAGAGCATTTAATTAAGGAGGCGATGCTAGATTATTTTATCGAGCATCAATATTATACGGAGTGATTCCTATCTCAATTAAAATAGACCTAATTCATCACAAGCACCTTGCCCACTTTTTTATCTTTTCCCACATTGGTCGCCGTCCAAATATAGTAGACGCCTGAGGCAACCCTTTGGCCATTCAAAGCACGACAATTCCATGTAGCTGTACCCCCATTTGAAGTGGTTTTGTAAATTAAATTGCCAGCCGCATCAGTAATTTTAACATCGCTATTGTAACGAATACCTTGCATGGTAACAGGTCCTGAATAGTTTGGTCGAACTGGATTGGGAAAAACGTTATAGGACTCATAGCTTGGGTCTTCATAGGTCGCATTGGATCGGTATGAGATTAATCCATTATCTGTGATAATGAAAAGTTCTCCCGAGTTTTGATCGAGTTTTAAATCAAAAATATTATTGGAAATAAGAGGGGAGTTTTCCGTGGTGTGTTGCTCCAATATTTCTGATCCATCTGCGCTAAGTAATAGGATGCCGGCGTTAGCGGTTGCAATCCATTTTCTATTTCCGCCATCTACTTCAATATCGGTGATATGTGTGTTCCCGAGGACGTACTCAACATTTCCTTCAAAGGTTACTTTGACGCGTTGAACGTCATAATCTCCGGAAGCTCCATCGAATGCATTGGCGGCGTTATATAAGATTGCAAATCCAGCGTCTGTACCGACCCATATTTCTCCATCAAAATCGGCTGCTAAAGCGGTGACATTAGATGATGGTAGGTTCCCAGAATTGACTCCTGTGGATATATGTAAATACTCATCATCATTTGGTTCATCAATGGTATTGTTATAGTTATACCCGAACATTCCATGGTCCTCCGAGGCAAACCAAATATGGTCATTGAAATCAATAATCATTTTGGTGGTATAAATGTTCCTTGCACTTGATCCACAATCAAAATTTATCCATGATCCATCTTGTTTTCTCAGGTTTAAAGGTTGCTCAGTATATCCGTTGAGCACCCATAAATTATTCTGTGTATCAAAGCATACATCAGAGGCCAAGCTCCAACCATTTTCAATTCCCGTTAAGGATAAGCTGGAGTTGGCATCATCAAATACTTCAACAGTGTCTGCAGAGAAAATTGTCAGGGGCTTTTCTGAATAGGTGGCTACCGCGAATTCCAAAGGGTCGCTTGGATTGACTGCGATATCAATAAAGTCCCAAATATTTTGATCCTGCCATTGAGGAACTGACTGAGTATTTTTGAATTCCCATGATTCGTTTCTAAAAATATGTATACCATTAGAACTAAATGACGGGAGCTTACCAAGCAGTCGTCCACTTGCGATTGCAAGTGTGTTGCTCTGCCAGTCCATTGCATAGAAATTATTATTATACGGTCCTTCGACAGAAAATTCTTTATATCCAATACCAGAGGGATATAGATGTAGACCATTTATTTGATCGGCTGACCAAATACCTTCGGAGCTTCTTATACTCCTAATGGGAGAAATCCAAATATTGAAGTTGTTAGAATTATACGATAAAGGGTTGCTTAAGTCTGAATTGTAAATATAGATACCGCCATCTAAATTCACTGCAAAGGTCGTATCGTCCAGTATGTTTATGCTATTTATTTCTAGAGAATAAGGGGAGTTTGTTAACCATGTTTGGCTATTGTTTTCAAAATAAAAAACACTATCTTGTCCATATTCAGGAGATTTTAGGAGTACAAATTGTTTATTTTCAAATGCCTCAATTTCTGTATAATAATTTTCAGTTTGAATGGGAAACCTTAAATCGACTTGCCATTGACTGACATCAGGGAGTGCAGGGTTATCAACGATTCCGTATTTTACACGATCGTTTGTTAATGCAAATATTGTATCTGCCGAAAAACTCAAGTCTATAATAGGCTCGTTGCCATTTGTAGGGTAGTAGGTATCTTTAATCTCATCTTTATTTAGGTCAAGTTTAGTGATGCAAAAATCAGTTGCAATAAAAATAAAATCTCCATTTCGTAGGAATCGATTGATTCTTTTGGAGTTTGGAATCTGAGCAAGCTTTATTGCAGGAATATTATAAACAGAGGATGCCGTTATTTTATCAATGTTTCCATTTGAGTACCCCACTAAAACACATGCTTCAACGGAGTCATAGTATAGACACGAAATTTCTATGTCTGATAAACCGTTTATATCTGTCAAAAGCTCTTCTTCCTCATTGTTTCTGTTAAGTACATGGATCCCATTGGTATAGGCCGTGAAAATTGTATTTTCGGCCCTTACAACGTCAATGGCACTACCAGTGGCTACATGCAGTCTCCACTGGCTCATGCCAATTTGGGCCCAAAAGTAATTCCCTATTAATAAAGTAAGCACCAGCATAAATGTCTTCACACTTAAAGAACGTCTCTTTGTATCATATATTGAAAAAGGGGATATCATTATGACTTTTTTATGAGGACAAGTAAATCATTAGATTGCGTAAAAATAACCCATTCTTCACTCTTCAACAATTTTTCGATTTCGTCTTGATACTCTTCAGCGGTAAAAGGATATTTATTTTCCTCGGCAACGAGCAAAGCAATACAATTTGCATCTCCTTTGTATGGGTAATGATAAATATAATCTCTAAACGCTAAGTGTGGCGCTAGGGGAGATTGAGCGCTCACACGTAGGCTATCTGGAATCGTTTCAAGAGCCTTGTGAACGGCATCAACATCAAAGTTCCGTTTCCAGTGCTGAACTGAGTAAAAACGAGTATTGTCTTTTTTATAATATTCAGAGGTTCTGTTCTCCATAAATTTGAAGGATGAAATCGCGCAAAGGAATAGACTGAGGAATGCTATTCGTAGTTTACTCCTTTTTAGTCTACTTAAAAAAGTGTATAGTCCCAGTACCAGTATGGGTGCAAATTCTACGGAGTAATGATCGCTAATTCCCCATCGAATGGGTAGATCATTAAACATTTTCTGTGCAACGATTGGAACAATCATTACAAGATATTCTGGATAGAAAAAAAGTGCCCATCCCCCTGCAAGAAGAAGGGCAACGTAGGTTTCTAATTTGATTCCATCGTAGAACGAATCTCCTGAATGGTTTTCAAAAAGCAACTCAAATGCTCGAATAGGATGCTTGAATATATTAACAATAACCTCCCCGAAATTTTTACCTAGCGCATTAAATGAATGGTGTAGATATTCTCCGTCAGTATTTGATAGTTCTGGGATGACAAGTTTCAGAATTACAATAAAATAAAGAAATGCGCTGAAGGCTAAAAAACCACTCAACTTTAAGCGATTCCATTCTTTATTGATTAGATGTCGAAGGCTTAGCCCCAAGGCGATAAAGCCAACCCAAAGGGCCATATTTTCTTTAGATATGATGATTAGTGTAAAAAACAATATACTTTTAGCATGTTCCTTTCTGCGGTAATGATAAAGAAACCAGGGGACAAACATAGCTGCAACTACATTATCATGATAATCAAAGCTTAGCGCCGAGTAAATCCCCCAAATAGAGAAGAAATGAATAAGTGATATGGTTGCCAGCGTTTTGTTTTCAGAGATGCAACGCACAAATTTGTAAATACCTAGTCCACCAAAAAGGATGGCGCCCCATTGAAAAATAAGCATGGTGTAGCTTCCGAATATCCAGTAAAAAGGGGATATTAATAAAGGGTATAAAGAGAAATGATCCGCCAAGACATTGTTGAAGGAGGGTTGCATGATCATGCAATCATTCCATCTGAAATGTGCGTAATCGAAAATGGCATTTTGATTGATTCCTAAATCCCAACCGTATGTCCTGAAATTGTAATGATTAACAAAGGTGATTGAGGCGAAAATACCACCAAAAATGATAAAAACAAGAATTAACCACATATTTTTGGTAACAAAACCCTTAATCATTAATCGTGTTTTTATCTGCGATAATATAGTTTGGCCTTCCTTTGCTTTGCGCAAATACTTTTCCAAGATATATTCCTATGATACCAATCATGATTAATTGAATTCCTCCAATTAAAAGAATGCTTGCAATAATTGAGGTCCAACCCGGAACCGCCTCGTTACCGAATGTAAAAACGTAAATTGCATAGAGGCTGTAGATAAATGCTAGAAAGGCGAAAAACACGCCGAAATAAATTGAAAAATAAAGAGGCTTAGCACTTAGCGAGGTAATTCCAGTTAATGCAAATCGCAGCATTTTCGAGAATGAATATTTTGTTTCGCCTGCAAATCTTTTGTTGGGTGTGTATTCAATGGCTTCTTGTTTAAATCCAAGTGATGGAATGATTCCGCGAATGAAAAGATTGGTTTCTTTGTGTTTTAACAAGGCCTGAACTACTTTTTGATCTAAAAGTCGAAAATCAGCAACACCATCTTCTAATTTGATTTGGCTCAATGAATTTACAATACGGTAAAAGAGCTTAGAGCTTGTTCTTTTGAACCAAGGGAGGGACTCATCAATTCGTTTTGAATAAACAACATCTGTACCAGACCTCCATTTTTTGACCATTTCTGGAATGAGCTCTACAGGGTGCTGAAGATCCGCATCTAAAGATACAACTCCATGAAAAATAGCATGATCAAGGCCCGCCTTAAGGGCAAGCTGATGGCCAAAATTTCTAGAAAACGAAATGTATTTTACTTGTTTGTCATTTTTAGCCAGTCGTTTGATAATTTTAAGGGAATCGTCATGGCTTCCATCATCTACGAAAATCAGCTCTAATGCTGTCAGTTCGAGAGGGGCTAAAGCTTCCATCAATTTACTGTAAAGAAGCGCTATATTACCTTCTTCATTGAAGGTTGGGATTACAACACTTAGCGTATTTTTACCTAACAAGTCCATTTTTTCAAAGTTAAGGATAATAACCTTTTTATGAAGCGCTTGTATTATATTTGCAGAAGTAATCTCATAAGATAATGGAAGAAAGAATTTCAACAAACAAAGCACCGAAGCCCGTAGGGCTATATCCTCATGCAAGAAAGGCAGGGAATCTGCTGTTTTTATCCGGTGTCGGTCCTCGAGTCGCAGGTTCTGACTCCACCGACTCTCACGTGCCTGGATTGAAGCTCGATCACAATGGGAATTTTATAGAATTTGATTTTGAAGCACAATGTCGTAGCGTTTTTGACAACGTGAAAATCATTCTAGAAGAATCAGGTTCCAGTTGGGATGATTTGATTGATGTTACTGTTTTTCTAGTAAATATGAAACGTGATTTTAAAGTATACAATAAAATTTACGCTGAATATTTTAAAGAAAATTTGCCGTGTAGAACCACTGTTGAAATTAATTCTCTTCCTACACCGATTGCCATAGAACTGAAATGTATTGCAACAATAACTGAATTATGATAGGATTTATATTACGTATTGTCGTCGCAGCTACCTCGCTAGGATTGAACATTTACCTTTTTTATACGGGCTTTTGGGGCTGGGGTATAACCATGCTCTTTGTAACAGCTTTAGTAATTCTTTCTTTTTTTCGTAACCCCACCATGATTCTCGCTTTGAATCAAATGCGAATCGGAAATACAGATAAGGCTTATAAATACATTAGTAGGGTTTCGAATCCTCAGTTTTTACCTAGGAAGCAGCACGCGTATGTTATTTTTCTTCAGGCGATCATGGGTGCGCAAACTTTAGGAATGGCTCAAAGTGAGCAAAAGTTGCGTAAGGCATTGGCATTGGGTTTGCGAACGCCCGAAGACAATGCAATGGCTCGAATGCATTTGGCAGGAATTTGTGCCCAATCAGGTCGTAAAAAAGAATCTATGTCTTTATTGTCGGAGGCAAAAAAGCTAGATAAGTCTGGTATGATGAAGGATCAAATTCGAACGATGCAGCAACAATTGCAAATGGCGCCCTCCAAGAACCAAATGCGAATGGCGCAAATGATGGGTGGTCGAAAAAAGTCCCCGAAGACGCCAAAGATGCGCTAGCATGCATCAATCTAAAATATTTACTGAGCCATGGCAGGGTTACGAGCTAATTGATGCTGGAGGTGGAAAGAAGTTGGAGCGTTGGGGTAATGTCATAACGATTCGCCCTGAACTTCAAGCATATTTTCATAGCGGTTCGCCATTTAGTGAGTGGAAGAAAGTAGCCCATTGGGAGTTTGTTGAAAAGCGAGCAAATAAGGGTATATGGAAACCACTCAAAAAAAATGTATTGGCCAAATGGAACGTAAAATATGGGCGTCTGAAATTTCAGCTCGAGTTAACCAACAATAAACATATTGGACTTTTTCCTGAACAAAAAATCAATTGGGAATATCTTGAAGCTAAGCTCACCTCAGAGGACAAGTTTCTTAATCTTTTTGCCTACACAGGCGCATCATCCTGTATGGGCCGACATGTGGGAGCAGATACGTATCATTTGGACTCTGTTAAACCCGTTATATCGTGGGCAAAGAAAAACATGGAGCTTAGTCGATTGATGAATATACGATGGGTACATGAGGACGCGCTGAAATTCGTAAACAGAGAACAAAAGAGAGGCAATAAGTATAAAGCAATCCAAATGGATCCTCCAGCCTGGGGCTTAGGTGTGAAGGGTGAAAAATGGAAGCTTGAAGATAAAATCGATGAACTTTTGGCGGCTACGGCCTCAATTCTCAGGGAGGATGGTTTTTTAATATTGAATACTTATTCTCCGTCTGTTGATCAAAGCACATTGAAAGAACTGATCGAAATGTATTTCCCTCACCGCCCTAATTCAGTAAATGGGCTCCATATGAACACCACGTCTGGTAAGCATTTGTATTTTGGAGAGCTCGTTCGAGTTGGTGAAATAAGTTAGTACGATTCTAAAGTAATTCGTTTGCCATATTGGCAAGCTCTGAGCGTTCTCCCTTTTCAAGCTTGACGTTCGAAAATAATTTTTGTCCCGATAACCGATCTATCAGATATGCCAAACCATTGCTGTTTTCATCAAGATAAGGAGTATCTATTTGATGAACATCCCCTGTGAATACAATTTTGGTATTTTCACCAGCTCGGGTAATTATTGTTTTTACCTCGTGAGGTGTAAGGTTCTGTGCTTCATCAATAATAAACATGATATTGGAAAGACTTCTTCCTCTTATAAAAGCTAGAGGAGTGATTAAAATCTTACCAGATTCCTGCATTTCAATAATTGCTTTATGTTTTTTTTCATTTTGTCCAAATTGGGATTTGATAAATTTTAGGTTATCAAATAGGGGTTCCATATATGGACCGATTTTGTCATTTGCATCTCCAGGTAAGAAACCAATTTCTTTATTCGATAATGGAACAATTGGTCGCGCCAAAATAATTTGATTGTATTGCTTTGCTTGTTCAAGTGCAGAGGCAAGTGCTAAAAGTGTTTTTCCCGTGCCTGCAACTCCTTGTATTGCCACAAGTTTAATACTAGGATTCATGAGCGCATGTAATGCAAAGGCTTGCTCTGCATTTTTGGGCTTTATACCATAGACAAATTCTTTTTCAATCCGTTCAATTTGGTCTACTGCATGGTTAAAAAAAGCAAGAGAGGATGACTTACCATTCTTTAAGATATAATATCCGTTCACAAGTTTACTCACTCCCAGAATTCCATTTTCATCTATTCGCCCTTTTGTGAATATTTCACGAATTCTTTCAGAGTCAACATTTTCAATTGTATTCGATTTTTCGTCACTCTTTATGGCTACTTTTCCTGTTTCGTAGTCCTCAGCAATAACACCTAAGGCCTTGGCTTTTATACGAAGATTAATGTCTTTTGTAACTAAGGTCACGGCCTTTTTAGGTTCGTTTTCTTTTAGGTAAAGCGCTGCATTTATTATTTTATGGTCATTTTTCCCTTCAGCATAGACAGCCTCAGCGTCAATCTTTTTGGGCTTCTGTTCCATAATCACTTTGAAGGCCCCTTTTCCTTTTCCCAAAGAGATCCAGTCTTGCAAACCACCGTTTCCTGAGAGACGATCTATAAATCTGATGACCTCACGCGCACAGAAGTTTTTAGTATCATTACCAACTTTGAATTTATCGAGCTCTTCTAGCACGGTAATAGGTATTGCCACATTGTTGTCCTCAAAGGTCGTTATGGATTGGTGGTCATGAAGTAAAACGGAGGTGTCAAGGACGAAGATTTTTTGCTTTTTTGCCATTCAGGTACTTTTGTTTGAAGTTAACTTTTAATACATAAAATCAAAGGGATAGCTTCGGGTATTTATCTACAAATTTTTGTTAGGAAAATTCAGTCTTCTTTTTTTATGATATGGGTCATTGCAGAATCAAAATCGGGAAAAAGAAACTCGAAGCCATTTTCCTTTATTTTTTTATTTGAAACTTTAAGGCTTTCTGTAAGCATTGTGGACATTTCACCTAGAAAAAATGATAAAACAGTTTTCGGAATTGCAGGAAAAAAGAATGGCTTCCTCATTTTTTTCGATATGGTTTTCATAAATTCCTCATTCGAAATATATCCATTCGCTGCGTTAAAAGTTCCTTCCTTTTGATTTTCGATACAATAAATAAACATTCTACATAAATCTTTTATGTGAATCCATGGGAGATACTGCTGTCCTGTACCTAGGGGCGACCCTAAGCCAAATTTTACAGGCTTCATTATTTTTTCGAGAGCCCCACCTTTTTTATCTACAACTAGCGCAATTCTGAGTATTGCAACAGGACAGATTTCTTTAAAGCTATTACTGGCAAGTTCCCATTCCTTGACTAATTCAGATAAAAAGTCATTGCCATATTCATCGGATTCTGTTTTCTCAATTTGTGTATTGTAACCATAACAATTAATTCCTGAAGCACTTATAAAATAGTTCAGCTTAGGCATGCTGGCAGCTGTTTGTTTCAAGAACTGTATTGAGTTCACACGAGAGTTGAGGAGCTCAGTTTTTCTTTTTTTAGTCCATTTTTGTGCTCCAATATTTGCTCCAGCTAGATTGATAATAACCTCAATTTTGTGTAGGTGCTTTCCTTCAATACTTTGTTTTTCTGGATTCCAATAAATGTGGCCTTTTCTCTTGGGTCGTCTCGTTAATTTATAGACAGTATGACCTTGTCTTTTGAGCATTCTTCCCAATGACTTTCCTACTAGACCTCTACCTCCTGAAATAAGAAATGTTGTCATTAAATCAAAATATTTAGTGATATAACGCGTATTATTTCGACGATCATCATTGAATCACAAAAGTAACACAATTGAAATATTTTTTGTTTTTAAACTGCACTAATATTCAGGTTATAGTGTAATTTAGAAAAAGAATACAATCCATTGAAAGCGTTCTTATTTATTTTCCTCTTTTCACTCGAGTTTGTTTCGCTCGGACAAACAGCTTTTTTACGCGATTCATTTGATGAAAAACGAGGCGATTTACACGATTCACTGCTAGTCAAAGATATGGTTAGTGATTTGGTTCAATTGAAGGAGGTAATCTTGCAAACACACCCTGCACCCTTTTATAATTGTTCTGATAGCGTATTTAATGTTGCGTATCATCGTGCCTTGAATCTGGTCCGACAACCCAAAACAGTCCTACAATTTGCACAAATCATAAATGCATTTACAAGGGTTATTAAGGATTCGCATACAGCCTTAAACCCAAAAGAGTTATTGCGTCTAGGATCTAAAAAAAGAAGGGTAGCTCCTTTTTATTTAACAGCGATTCGCGAAAAGTTTTATTTGACTAAGATTTTGAATAATGCCGTTCCTTTGGGTGCAGAGGTTCTCTCTTTAAACAACCAAACTGTCCAGGAGCTATATTCTTTGACCGAAACATTGGCACCGATTGAGGCAGGTGCGATTTCTGCGCGTGAGGAGCTTATCACATTCATGATGGGGCTCGTTTTTAATTTGTTCAATGAAACTCCTGCTCGAGAAGTGGAGATGACTTATGTATATTTCGGTGATACGCTGAGTCGAGTTATCCCTTCTCTTAAGCTAGGTCGATACTTTGGAAATAATAGTTGGAATACTAAAAATGATTTGGAATTTAGAATCTGTGATGGTTTTGCTTATTTAGGTCTGAAGTCATTTGAATCTCGCAGAGAAAGTAGGTACAAAAGAGGAATTAATTCTTTTTTTAAAAAAGTAGAACGAAAGGACATTCCCCATGTTGTTTTGGATGTAAGAGGAAATAGGGGAGGTTACGTCCTTTTACTAGAGCACATATTAAGCTACTTGAATACAAAAGGAAAAACCTTTGACTTAAACTACCTTTATAAAAGAAGTAAGCTCGATCGTTTTGAGACCCTATCTAGGTTAAAAAAAATAGATTTTGTAAAAAAAGCAATGAGGGTATACCCCGATGGGATGATCAGCAAAGAATATGATTTCTATAAAAGTTCGTTAGGTTCAATGAGCTCAATTCTTTATCAAAAACAGTTGAGAAACCCATTGAATATAATCTATACTGGAAAATGCACTTTACTTACAAACGGACTTTCTATGTCCGCGTCTGTCTTACTCTCTTCGTGGTTTAAGCAGCAAGGTAGAGGAGAATTAATAGGGACGCCATGTTTCGGCTCAATGCAGGGAACTCATGGGAACGCAGCAAGAGTGGTATTGGAAAACTCAAGAATTCCAATGACCATTTCTACATTAAAACTGACCTCCTTAGGGCAGGATTTAATTGACATCACACCACATAAATTGATTCAATATACTGTTGATGATTTACTTTTAAAAGATGATCCCTTTATGAACTATCTTAAGGGACAAACACAGGAGTAATTCTATCTGATGAGGACGGTGTTGTTACTTTATAGTAGATATAAATATTTTTATTTCCAACACGTTCTTGAAGCCATGCAAGGATTCTTGTTTCGTCTTCTTCATTTAGAACCTCTTTAAGCTTGATGTGAACAAGCCAAACTTCGAGATTAGAGGAGTCTTTAAACTCGATGCTAGGTTGCATGGATAGCGAAATAACCGTCTCGTATTGGGCTTTTAATTCTTTAAATATTTTACCACTTACGATATTTATATTTTGCACGCTATCCAATTTTTGAGTTGCTTTATCAAGCTTTTCCTCGATATCTTGAATTTTTTGCTCTTTTGTTAGTAGTTCAGCAGCCAAAGGATTGATTTCATCCTCCTCTTTTTTACCGAATCCAATTTGGATATCTAATTTCGTCTCCTCAAGATTGAAGTCAATTAAGTTCTTCTCAAGGGAATTTATTTCTTCTTTTGAAATATTTTCACCTCCATAAATTAGTGTAATGATTTCCTCTGATGCATCAATCTCATTGTCAAGCAGAAAGCTGTTTTTTGTTGGATGTTTGGCAATTTCGCTCTTCACAAATCGCATGGCCTTTTGCATGTATCGATCTTGCTGAACCATGGCGTAACCAAAATAAATACTTGGTACAATTGTTAAGACAGTAATGAATAAAATAATTCTATTTGTTCGTTTGGAAAGTTTTTCATCGAGCTGCTCCTTTTGAGGGAATTTTAATAGCCGTGCTGTTAGTAATGTAGCCAAAGAAATAAATACGGTGTTAATAAAAAACAAGTAAAATGCTCCAAAGAAAAAACTCCACTGCAATGTTGCCAGTCCATAACCAGCTGTACACAATGGAGGCATCAAGGCAGTTGCAATGGCAACTCCAGGGATAACATTTCCTTTCATTTTGCTCGCAATCGCTACAATCCCAGCAAGCCCTCCGAAAAAAGCAATGAGTACATCGTAAATATTAGGCGACGTCCTCGATAACATTTCGGTTTGTGCAATATGGATGGGGGTGAGTGCAAAGTAAAGTGTCGATGCAACGAGTGCAACGATACCGGCAAATAAATAGTTGAAAAGTGCCTTTTTTAGCAAACCAATATCTGAAGTTGCTATCCCAAATCCTAAACCAATGATGGGACCCATAAGCGGTGAAACAAGCATGGCACCGATTACAACAGGAGTAGAATTTACATTCAATCCTAAAGAACAGATTAAAATGGCAAATACCAAAATCCATAGGTTGGTACCCTTAAATACAACTCCGTTGTCAATATTTTCTGCAATGACATGAAAATCTTCTTTCTCCTGATTTAAGCGAAAGCTATCAACCATTTTTGTTATGAAGCTAAAAATCCTTTGCATAATTTTTTATTGCATAGCAACTGTTGTAATTAACTATATTACGGAAATTTTCAAAAATTGTTTCTTCTATAACCATCCTAGTTTAAACCATAGGACGATGATGAGGTAGCGTAAAAATTTACCAATGAATATAAATAAGAAGCTTGGAACCCATGGCGACCTAAAAAAACCTAGTGCGGTAGCCATTACATCTCCAATTAAGGGAAGCCAGCTTAGAAGTCCAAGCCAATGCCCGAAACGCTGAACCTTCGACTTCCAGCTTAAGATTTTATCTTGGGAAATTTTTAAACGTTTTAACCATTCGGGATTGCCTAGGCGGCCTATAAAGTAATTAAGCCAACCTCCTGCTGCATTTCCGACTGACGCATATAATAGACTAATTAAAGGGTCATATCCTAGGACAAGCATACTAACCAAAAATACTTCCGAGGTTATTGGTAAGAAAGTTGCTGCCAAGAAACTAGTCAGCAGTAAGCCAAGGTATCCAATTTCAAACTCCATCAAAAAAAGCCGGCATTTGCCGGCTTAAGTATTTGTTGTTTTTTCCGATTATTGAACAATCATTTTTCTTGCGAATGATGTTGTTCCGCTTGATAAAGTTACGGTATAAATACCCGATGAAAGTTGTTTTGCGTCAAGGATAATTTGATTTTCTCCTTGATTTAGAGGCCTGATTTCTGAGCCCACAAGTTTACCTGAAAGGTCTGTAATCTCCAAGGACATGTTTTGTGCGTTATTCATGAATACATTTAATTGCCCTTCTCCAGAGACAGGATTTGGGAATACATTACCAACAGCAAATTCGGATTTGTCCTCTTCTATACCAATCGTCTCATCAAAATTCAACCTTACGTAAGGTGTCCCAGTTTGGTAATACCATGTATTGTCCGCAAGATCTAAAAAGAAGGATGTTTGTGGCTCTGAGCTTCCAGCTGTTGAAACTCGAAAGCCTTCATCATAAGAACCAACAACTGCGAGGTAAGTGGTATTTGCAATCACATTGATTGGACTCAGAAATGGAACTGTGAGGCTCGTGTTTTGCATTTGCTGGGTTAGCGTCAGTATATCTGATTCTACTTCATAGACAAAGTCACCAGTCGTAACGTCAACCGAGTAGAGTTTTACATAAAACTCTGTTCCAACCTGTGCGCCATTTGTCCCACCAGGAATTCTTACATCAATTGCTTTCAGTGTCTGGTCAGCCCATACGTCAAAAAGATTACCTGATTCGAACCCGTCTGCTCCATTCGTCGTACTCCCTCCTGGAGAGCCGTTATCACGTGCATAGATATAGTCACCGACAGAGAAACTGATATCATCTATTTCGTTATTGCCTGGTACATCATCTGTAGAGTCAGCACTTATGGTTTGCACGATATCGTAAGTGCCATTTGCATCAGGTGTGAATTGCGTATTTAACGTCAGCAATGCAGTATCTAGGGCTTCAATCTGAGCAGCATCACTCGAACCTGTAAAGGCACCGCTATTGACATCTGCATTCAAGACTACATTCGTTTGTGTATTTACACCACCATTAAATACGGCGACTTCAAAATCGATTGGAGCAACTTGGGTAAGAGGAATTTGATAGTAATGTAGTCCTTCAGTCCCCCAGTATGTTTCTGTAATTTCAAGATCATTTCCTGGATTGGTAACCAAACGAATATCATCAATATACCAGCCGTAAGTAACCCATACATTAGGGTTTTCTGCTGCTGACGGGAAATTAGTGGTCCAACTAAATTGGATCCAAATCGGAGCGCTATTTGCATCTAAAATGGTCGCCAAATTAATTTGCTTCAAATCTGGGTTGTCATAGGCCGATCCTCCTGATGCCGATAAAACAGGTATATCATTGTTGTTACCTACTGGTGTAAAAACAAGCCCGTCCGTACTAATTGAAATTTGCTGAAGGTCATTGAATCTTGCACCAAATTGTTCAAATTCTAATGTAACTTCGTTCGTGCCGGCCAAATCAATTACGTCGATTGGATTTGCAGTGGTCATCGTATATACTACATCTAAGGCTTGTGTTTCAGCAAAAGGGTCACCATTCACCAACTCTGCATAATTTCCTCCTGACGTTGAGTTGATACCGTTTGATGAATACCACCCGTCAGAAACTGCATTTATATTCCAACCATAGTCAACGCCTTGCTGACCACTGTTGTCAAGAGTCCATGTAGTTTCGTCTGCGAAATCATCAGACCAAATAGTGATTCCTTCTTCTTTTTGGTATGGGATATTTAAAGCTGGCTTTTCTGTTCCAATTAGCTCATCGAGCGTAGCTATGCGTGGTGCCTTCTGCGACCAAGTAATACCTGCTGACAGAATCAAGCAGGTGATAAGTAGTAGTTTTTTCATATGATTAATTTATTGAGTTAAATATACAAAACTCTTAACATAACTAGCGGTCTTCTAGAAAAGGAAGTTTTTCTCGAATATTTAAAAGAGTTTGTGGTGAAAGTCGTCCATTTATTATTCCTTCTGTATATTTTTCATATGATTGATTTTGAATAATCCCATTTGGATCAATAATCAGACTGTTTCCATTGTATTCAATTTTATTTCCATCTATGCCTACTCGATTGCATGCGACAACATAGCATTGATTTTCAATAGCTCTTGCTTTTAGTAATGATACCCAGTGTAGGATTCTTTTTTTTGGCCAGTTGGCAACGTAAAGTAGTACATCACTTTTTGCATCCCCATTTACATCTAATTGATTTCGTGTTAATTCAGGGAATCTGAGGTCATAGCATATTTGAAGGTTTAGCTTCCATCCTCGAAAGTCTACAATTACCTCATTTTGTCCTGGTGTAAAAAAATTAGTTTCACCACCTAGCCCAAAGCATTTCCGTTTATCATAAAAGGTGTTTTTCCCATTGTAAATAAAAACACCTCTATTGTAAACGCGGTTGTTTTCCTCAATTATCAAGCTCGTATAAATTGCACAGTTCAGCTCTTTACTCAGAGAATGCAGAAAATCAAGGCCTACTGATTTTTTGATTTTCTCAGAATGAACTGTATGGTTCATGGTAAATCCAGTATGAAACATTTCGGGTAGCAGGAGAAGATCAAAAGAGCCTTTATTTTGTGTGAGATGCTTTATTTTAGAGAAGTTTTTTTGCTTGTTTTCCCAAGACTGATCAAATTGTAATAAGCTTATATTTAAATCTCGCATAAAATATCTGTTGCTTTTGTTAATGTTTTATCTCCTTTGGCAAAGCAGAATCTTATCACCTTTCTTTTTTCTTTGTGCACACTAAAAACTGATATGGGAATTGCAGCGAGTTTGAATTCTTCAACGAGTTGATGGCAGAAATTAACATCAGATTCTTGAGAATGATTGGAATAAGATGCAAGTTGAAAGTACGTTCCTTCACAGGGCAATAATTTAAATTTACTTTTTTGCATTCCTGCTCTAAACAGGTCTCTTTTTTGACGATAAAAACTACTTAATTCTTTTACATTTTGCTGCTTCAAATATTCTGAGAGAACATGTTGACTGAGACTGTTTACAGTAAAAACAAGATATTGATGCACTTTTTTCAGTTCGTTTATAAGGTTTTCAGGTCCAACAACATAACCCACTTTCCAACCCGTGATATGAAAACTTTTACCAAAAGAGGATACAATGATAGTTTTGGCATGTAATGCCTCATACAAATTGGCAGATTCGTGCTTAGATTCATACGTGATATGCTCGTATACCTCATCGGATAAGTGATATAGTTTTGGATTACTAAGCAATAGTTTAGACAGTTCTTGCAAGTCAGATTTGCTCCAGATTCGACCCGAAGGGTTATGCGGGTTATTGGTGATAATCAGTTTGGTTTTTTCATTCACAGCATCCTTAATTAAATCCCAATCGGGGAGAAATTCTTCATTTAAGGGTATTCTGACAGGAACGCCCTGACTGAGAGTGATAGGCATAACATAACAATCATAACTTGGATCAAGAATGAGAACTTCATCACCTGGCTTAACCAGGGCCTGAATACATGTAAAAATTCCTTGCGTTGCCCCTGCAGTAATTAAAATCTCTTTTTGTGGATTTAGTTCGCGTCCGTATGATTCATAGATCAATTTTGATATTTCTTCGAGCAAATTTGGTTCTCCTGCCATTGGAGAATATTGATGAACGCTACCTTTACTTACTTTTTCAATAAGTGAAATAAGAATAGGATCTATTTCGAAATCTGGAAAGCCTTGAGATAGATTTATGGCTTCGTGTTTTCGTGCAAGATGAGACATCGTTGAAAAAATACTGTTGGGTATATCGGGAAGTTTAAACATATATCGAAAATATGAAAATAAAAAAAGGGAGGCCGAAGCCTCCCTTTAATTTAATAAATAACGCGATTAATTTTTAACAACTCTGAATGTTTTAAATACATTGTTATTATAAATTTTCACGAAGTACGTTCCAGTTTCTGAATTTTTCAAATCAACAGATTTGATTTCATTTCCTGTAATGTAATTTTTGAATGTTTGGATGATTCTTCCGTTCAAATCAGTAACTTCCACGCTAAAGAATCCTTCAGCCTCATTCGCTTGAATGTTAAAGCTACCGTTTGTCGGGTTTGGATACAATTCAAAGAAGCTCAAGTCTGCTTCCATGAGTCCAAGGTAATCACATCCTCCATCAACAAACAATAGAACAGTTGAGGTATCCGCTGCACAAACTCCGTTAGAAGTGATGTATGAGTAGTTGTAACTACCTGGGATATTACTCGCTGTAATGTCTGGCGAACCAAGGTTGTTTCCTTGTGGGTCAATCCAATCTCCACCAAGATCAATATTACCTGACAATGATGACAACAGGTTGTAAGGCTCATTCAAACAAACTGAATCAGCACCATCATCACCCGCAGAAGAAGGCCCATAAACGACAAGTGTCGCCACTGTTGTATCTGCCGCACATGGTGTTTTCACAACATATAGAAAATCGTGTGAACCTTCTGGTAAAAACTGTACATCGGCAACTGAACCATTTACAAATGTTTCGTTTGCAGGGAAACTCCAGTAACCATATGTTTCTCCAGCAGTAATAAACTGGTTGAGGTCTACGGTATCAACATCTCTACAAACATTTCCACCGCCATCAATTCCTGGCTCAACAGAACAAGGTAGAACCTGAATTTGATCTACCACATTTGCTCTACCCCAGTTAGAAGTTCCTTCAAAGGCAATCTCTAGTTGGTCTGTCGTATCAACAATGAATAGCGTATCAACAGTCCAATCTGGCGTGTCATCTGTGTAAGAAGCAATCTCTACCCATTGAGCGGTATCTGTATCTCTCATGTAGACTCGAGTTTCATTTTGATCTCCGGCCCATACTTCTTGAGCGTATGCAAATACCAGTGCAACACTATCTTGATCAGAAAGATCAAATCTTGGAGAAGCGAGCTTCGTTACTTCACCTGCTGGTGAGCTAACAAATCTTGCATTTAGTGTTCCTTCATATGAATTAGAAGCGGCTCCACCGACTCCTCCACCAGCACCAGTTTGGTAAGTCCAATCAGCTTCTAACACCTCATAGATGTTATACCAGCAAATTCTTGTATCAGAATCGTCTTCAAAAGTCTCTTCAAAAGGTAATGCATAGAATCCGCAGTCTGTAGTGAATGAGATTTGTGCCCAGTCGCCATTAACGCCAGTGCCACAATCCGCAACTACATAGAAGTCATAATCAGTATTACCCATGAGGTTATTTACAAATGCTACAGTATCTGTCACAGAAACAGAACCAATTTCTTCTCCGGCTCCTGGTGTAAATCCAGTAGCGCCGTATTCAACCGTCCAGGCAGCCTCAGAACCATTGGAAATCCATGATACATTTACACTTGTGTCAGTAAGTTCATTTATAACTAAGTCAGACGGGCCAGCGGCACTTCCAACAGTTAAGAAATAAACACTTGACGAATCACCTAACCCATCAAATACGACTATTTCGTAGACGCCAGCCGACAAGTCTGTAGGTGCAGCACCGACAGCCCCTCCATTTACAGAGAAAGAGAAAGGAACCTCTCCGCAGGCAACTGAATCAATAACAAATGACCCATCAGCTCCAGTGTTACAAGAAGCATCTATTGCAGATAAGAATACATTTACATCAGAAACATTCACGCTGACCTCTACGGTTTCTTCACTGTAGCAACCGTTGTTGTTACTTGCCACATAGAAGTCATATTCACCAGCGGTGTCGACGTTTGGTAGGATGGCTGTTCCAACAGACTCAAAAGGAGTTCCATTGCCAATAACTGCTCCGCCTGTTGATGCATCAAACCAGGCCACATCAATTGCTTCCGTTGCTTCAAATCGGATTAAGCCATTAAAGATTCTTGGTGAAAAGTTACAACCGAAAATAGTACCACCATGACCTTCAAGAAAATTAAAACTAGCATTGGATGCCCATACGTTCCCTAACCCTGTTCCATTTGTATAAGTAATGGATCCTGTAGAACCAATATGGAAAGAATATCTTTCTCCCGCTGGAATGGTAACATTTACAGGAACAGGAATATTTGTGTAATCAGGTCCGTTAGAAACAACTCCTTCAGCCGTTCCTACTAGAATCCAACCTGCATCACTCGTATTCGCTCCAGGAACAGTCAAGTAATCGTCAGGTCTGTAGAATATAGAAACGTCTCCATTTGAACCTACATTCATATTAAGCGCAAAGCTCTCGATTGTCGTTTCTTGAATTGCCTCAATGACAAACATGTTTGCACTTGAACCATTACCTCCTGCCATAGTAGTTAATAACGAATCCGTGGTAGCAATATCTCCAATCGCTGTTAACTCAATACTCGTATCACCAACACATGCGTAAACCGCAGTATCAGCAACAGGAGAAGGAGGGATAGAAGTCTCTAAAGTTGAAATTGTTATTTCAATAGGAGCACTGAAAAGAGAATCTGCATCTCTCACAACGATAGAGTATGTACCCGCAGTTAAATTTGGAGCGACATCAAATGCCCCACTATCAACTTGGAATAAGAAAGGTGCTGTTCCGCACAAAGTATCCAAAATTGCAAAAGTACCGTTAGCATAGTCCGTACATGTTTCGTCTGTTACACTTAGTGTGACATTCACATCTGTAATTTCCACTGTCACTTGCACAGCGCTACTTTCACATCCGCCATTGGATTGTGTTACGAAAAAGTCATAAGTACCCGTAGTTGCAGCTGGCATAACTCCTGTTCCAACAGCCTCGAAAGGTGAACCATTTCCTTCAAGGTTTCCTCCAGCAGCAGCATCATACCAATTTAAAGGATAAGTCCCTGCTGGTATTGAGAAGCCCATTGGGTCATTGAATGCTCCACTGTAAACAATATTTCCGTCTGCATCCGCGATGTTGAAAGAAACTTCGTTCGTGAAAGCTCCTGGGGTCCATTCTGCAGTGACTGTAGCACCCTCAGTAGCAACAAAGTTTGCCGTTGCATTGTCTCCATTAGGGATTGTTGCGTCAGCAAGTGCGACAACACCGTCAACTAAAATGGTTACAGCATTTCCGTTCCATCCGTCACCCCAGGAATCAAACATGTTAAGTGTGTACACTACGGGTAGACCGCTGGGTGTTGCTTCTAATAAAATACTAGAAGACCCACTACAATAAGCAAGTAAAGTGTCAGCCGAAGGTGGACCAGGAACTACTGTTGGTGGTGTTGCGATTTCAACCGTAACAGGCGAACTTTGAAGACCAGTTCCATCTTCAATAATTACAACGTAAGTACCGGCAGCTAAATCAGTTGGTGCGGGACCAAAAGCTCCTCCATCTACTGAAAAGTTGAAAGGAAGAGAACCGCATTGAACGTTAGAAATAGAAAAAGTTCCATCTGTATTCCCAATACAAGAAACATCTTGTATCAAGAGATCAACATTAACATCGGTTATGTTGACAACGACCTCAGTTGGAGCACTTTCAGTACAATTGAGTCCTGTTTGGGTAACATAAAAGCTGTAAGAACCAGTACCAGAGGTTAGCGAAACAATGTCGAATGGCGAACCCGTTCCGATATTGTTTCCACCTGGGGCATCATACCAATTTAAAGTGTATGTATCGGCGGGAACTGCATAACCAATGGCATCACCATAACCACCAGAATATACAACCGCTCCTGTTTCATCTTGGATGTCAAAAGAAACCTCGTTTTGAAAACTTCCAGGAGTCCAAACACCTGTTAAAACTGATCCTTCAAGGAATGTAAAGGTCGCGGTTCCAGTCGATCCACCCGCTATCGTTGCTTCTGAAAGAACCTCATTTCCATCTGCAGATATAGTAATTGCGTTTCCGTTCCACCCATCTCCCCAAGAGTCATTCATTACGAGAGTATATGTCAACGATGCAGCACTTGCAGTTGCCTCAATCGGTATACTTGTACCTCCTCCACAAAATGCAAGAGGACTTGCTGCTGAGGGTGCATCACATTGTGCTTTTAACGACGATAGTCCAAAGAACAACGAAATGCTAAATAGTAGTAATTTTTTCATTTAGTTAAGTTTTTTGATTTGTATTTTAGCGAAAATATGAAATTCTATCGATAGAAATAAATTTACGATGGACATTTTTACTTTATTTTACCAAACATGCTCAACAAATGAATATGAAAAATTTAATAAACAAGAATGCAATTGTGTCAGGAAGTTCTCAAGGTATTGGTAAAGAAACTGCCAAACTTTTTGCTGAGCGCGGTGCCTCGGTAACACTTTTGGCAAGAAATAAGTCAAAGCTTCAGGGGGTTCTCTCCGAATTGACTATTGTTAATGAATATCAACGTCATGGCATTTTAGTTGCCGATTTTTCTATGCCACTGGAATTACAAAAGGTTGTAGAAGGGTTTATCAATCAACATGCTCGTCCAGTTCATATACTCGTAAATAATACCGGGGGTCCCGCAGGAGGATTAATTAAAGATGCAAAACCTGAAGAGTTTATCAATACTT
>CAJWAO010000012.1 GCA_913020765.1 uncultured Flavobacteriales bacterium
GTAGGTTGTTGTAGCGAGAGGGAGATTTGAACTCCCGACCTCCGGGTTATGAATCCGGCGCTCTAACCAACTGAGCTACCTCGCCATTTCGGGTGCAAATATAAGCAGATTTTTAAAAAGTAGTCTTTTTATGTATCAAGCTTTTCGAGCTCTAGCTCTACAAAATCTGCGAGCCTACAAATGTGGTCTCCAGAAAAATTAAAATCAATTCCTGCTTTCGCATATACCTTCGGCATTGACTTCGTATAACCAAGTCTCAATGCGGCTCTGTAGTTGTCAACAGCTTTTTTGAAATCGGTTTTGCTATTTTTCCAAATGCCAATTGCTCCCAGTTGAGCGATACCATATTCAATGTAGTAAAATGGCACCTCAAAAAGGTGCATCTGTCTTTGCCATGAAGAAGCGAGAGTATCCTCGTATCCTGCCCAATCAACGAGTCCAGTGCCAAATCTTTTGTTGAGCTCCATCCAATAGGCCGTTCTCTCTGAGGCTGTGTGTTCGTGGTGTTCATAGATCCAATGCTGAAAGGCGTCAATTTGTGCAATCCAAGGAAGGACCGTGATTGTTCCTTGAAGCTGTTCTTTTTTCGCTCTGTTGAGATTATCGGATTCATGGTAAAATTCATCCCAATACTCCATTGACAGTAATTCCATAGACATGGAGGCGAGCTCTGCTATTTCAGATGGAAAGCTTTTAAATGCCGTCAGCTCTAACTCATGTGTCAAAAAGCTATGGATAGCGTGACCACCCTCATGAATCATCGTGGATAGGTCCCCTTGAGAACCCACAGCATTCATAAAAATAAACGGTGCACCCGTTTCATACAATGGGTAATTGTAACCACCTGGAGCCTTCCCAGGTTTCGATTCAAGGTCAAAATGCTTCATTTTCTCCATTGTTTTCAAAAATCTAGAAAATTCAGGGTTTATTTTTTCAAAAACGGAAATGGTTCCATCTAACATCTCTTGACCTGTTTTAAATGGTTTTAGAGGAGCTTTACCTTCGGCATTTACAGCTGTATCCCATGGTCTGAATAGGTCCTTATTCATTTTGGATAGCCTTTCCTTTTGTATTTTCTTTACAAGCGGAACGATGTGTTTTTCGACTGAATCATGAAATTCAAAACAGGATTCTTTTGTGTAATCAAAACGCCCCATTTCTTTGAATTTAAAATCGCGATAATTTTTGAAGCCAGCGTTTTTTGCCAGTTCGGTACGTTTCTTAACGAGTACATCAAATAAATCATCAAGATCATTCATATCGGCAGAACGTCTTTCGGCCATTTTCTCAAAGACTGTCTTTCTTAAAGATTCATCCTGCTCTTTTAACAACAACCCAGCTTTTTGCATGGTAATGGATTCGCCATCGTGCTCAATACTTTGTGCACCACTTATTGCGCCAAACTCTTGCGTTTTTTCTGCCAAAAAGGCCTGTATTGAGATATTTTCTTCACGATATAATTCAAGCTGACTTTTTACACTGCGAATGTGAATGGCAAATGCCTCTTCTTCTGCTAATTCTGCATGGAATGGACAGGTGATGAATTTTTTGTTCAGTGCATCGTCTATCGGTGCAAGTTTTGGTTGAATTTCAGTAACAAAGAAAGTGTATGCTTTCTGAAACGTTTCATTAGCTGTATCAATAGACATTCTAATATATCGCCAAGCCATATCCTCCTCTAAAACAGCTTCAAGTTCGCTTTTGTCCTTTAGCCACTGTCTTAAAGCTTCGATTGAATCAAGGTTTCTGTCTAGTAGTAGGGTTAAATATTTTTCAACTGATTCAAATGAATCAATGACCAATTGGTCGTCTACAAATGAACGACGGTATTTCTTCATGATGATATCTGATTTAGTTACCTCTTTGAGAACCAGTTTTTGTGGGTCCTGACTTTTTGGCTGAAGAAGGCTTTCCTCCTTTAGATTTTGGGGCTACCTTTTTCGGAGTTGCCTTTTTGGGTACTACTTTTTTAGCTGTTTTTTCGTCATTATCGGAATTTGAATCCTCGGTTTTATCAGCTGTCTCTTTTATTTGAATCCCAGCTTTAATGAGGATATTGTACCATTGAAATATTTTACGCAAATCAGATGTATAAACACGCTCTTTATCGTAATTGGGTAGAATTTTTTCAAGTAAACCCTCAAGCACAGTGAGCTCCTCTTTGTGTGAGGGGCAGGCTTTTCCTTCATAATGGTCATGAAAAGATGCCAATACATCAGTCAATTTTACATCTTCATCTGTTGTATATATACTGATGTCTCCGAGTGTAGAGATTCGATCGGTGGCATAGGCGGGAAATCTTTTTTTATCTACAATTGATTCGACAATCACATTGTTTTTTCCTTGGGCAACAACTTTGAACAGCCCCGGTCTTCCTGTTATTGAAATAATTTCTTTTAATTCCATTTAAAAAGTTTGGTCAAAAATAGAAAAACTTCACCTCACATGGGTATAAATATTCTTTTAATATCTGAATGACAAGTAAATAAAGGCCGAATAATCGTCTAGGCACTCTTTTATCCGTACCTTTGCACCCAATTTAAATAATTAAGGATGACATTTGAAGAGCTGGGATTGAGAGAAGAGGTGCTGAAGTCGTTAAAAGAATTGGGTTTTGAAGCACCGACTCCCATCCAGGAGCAAGCGATTCCCCACCTAATGAAAGAAGATTGTGATTTTGTTGGGTTAGCACAGACCGGAACGGGGAAAACGGCAGCGTTTGGTTTGCCATTAATAAATTATATAAATACCAATTCCAATAGACCTCAAGGGCTCATAATTTGTCCAACTCGTGAATTATGTCTGCAAATCACCCGGGATTTAGAAATCTTTGCTAAATATGTCAAATGTCCTATTGTATCGGTTTATGGTGGTGCAGATATTAGGCGTCAAATGACGCAAATAAAAAAGGGAGCTTCAATTGTAGTGGCAACTCCAGGAAGACTTCTCGACCTTATCAAAAGAAAGGCCATTCAGCTTTCTGAAGTTAAAAATGTGGTTTTGGATGAAGCAGATGAAATGCTGAATATGGGATTCAAGGAAGATATTGATGATATTTTAGAAACAACACCTGAATCTAAAAATGTTTGGTTGTTCTCAGCAACGATGCCGAAGGACGTGGCACGCATTGCAAAGACATATATGACCCAACCATTAGAGGTTTCGATTGGTCATAAGAATCAGACGAATGAAAATATTGAGCATATATTTTACTTGGTCAAAGAAAGAGACCGTTACGAGGCAGTAAAACGTTTGATTGATTTTCATCCCCAAATATATGGATTGATTTTCTGTAGAACTAAGCACGAAACAGGAACTGTCGCTGAAAAGCTAGCGCGTGAGGGCTACAACGCTGAACCCTTACATGGTGATTTAACCCAACCTATGCGAGACCGTGTGATGGCTAGATTTAGAAGTAAAGAGTTACAGATTTTAGTAGCCACGGATGTAGCAGCTCGAGGTATTGATGTTGATGACATTACACATGTAATCAATTACAACCTACCAGACGATAATGAGAATTATACTCATCGTAGTGGTCGGACTGCAAGAGCAGGTAAAACGGGGCAGTCTTTGGTTTTGATCACTCCTAAAGAAGGATTTAAAATCAAATCGATTGAAAAGCAAATGCGCACTCAATTTAGCCAGGGTCAAATTCCAAATGCTGAAGAGATTTGTGAAATACAGCTGATGAAACTAATTCAAAATACCATAAACATCAACGTAAAGGAGAAGGATATTGAGAAATTTATGCCTCAAATTTTAGCCTCGTTTGAAACTATGGATAAGACGGAGATTATCAAAAAGTTCGTTTCTGCTGAGTTCAATCGATTCATTGAGTATTACGATCGGGCAGGTGATTTAAATCAACGCGCAAAACAAGATTCTGGTCGAGAGAGAGGAGAACGCAAAGACAAAGGTCAGCGGGCTCGGGATGAAGGAAAAACGAGGTTTTTCCTTAGTGCAGGTCGCAGAGATGGCCTTAATCCGGGTGCACTTTTAAGGGTCGTTTGCGATGCCGCTGGTATTAAATCAGACGTTATTGGTAGAATTGATATTATGACATCATATGCATTTTTTGATGTAGATGAGGCGCATACCGAGAGAATTCTTAAAAATGTAAATGGTACGGAATTCGAAGGGACCAAATTATCTGTTGAGGTAACCAATACTCAAAATGGTGGTGGGAAAGGTTCAAGAGGTGGGGATCGAGGTTCTGGTGGGCGCAGATCAGGCGGTGGTAGATTTCGTAGATCGGGAGGTAGTAATTTCAGAAGCAAGAAATCTAAAGGCAATAGGGATAAAGGACGCAGAAGCTCTGACCGCCATTCTAGAGATAGAAATGGAGGATCGGAACGTCGTTCAGGCTCAGATAGATCTAGATATAGAGGTCGTTAATTGAATACTTTTTATGGAGATAAGAAATATAGCTATCATAGCACACGTTGACCATGGTAAAACTACTTTGGTAGACAAAATGATTGAAGCAGGAGATTTTGTCAATGAACGGGATCGTCCAACAGGAGAACTTATTATGGATAACAATGACCTTGAAAAAGAAAGAGGAATCACCATTGTATCGAAAAACGTATCAGTCATTTACAAGAATACCAAGATCAATATTATTGACACGCCAGGTCACGCTGATTTCGGAGGAGAGGTAGAACGTGTGTTGAATATGGCTGATGGCGTCTGTTTGCTTGTTGATGCTTTTGAAGGTCCAATGCCGCAAACAAGATTTGTCTTGGGAAAGGCGCTTTCAATGGGTTTAAAACCTTTGGTGGTGGTAAATAAGGTTGACAAGGAAAATTGTACCCCTGAGGAGGTACATGAAAAAGTTTTTGATTTGATGTTTGAACTTGATGCATCTGAGGATCAGCTTGATTTTCCTACCATTTACGGTTCAGCAAAAAACAATTGGATGTCAACGGATTGGAAAAAGCCCACAGGATCGATAAATCCTCTATTGGATGAGGTGCTCAATTATTTTCCACCTAAAAAAATTGCAGAAGGAAATACCCAGATGTTGATTACCTCATTAGATTTCTCTTCTTATGTAGGAAGGATCGCGATTGGTCGACTTACACGAGGTGAGCTGAAAGAAAATATGCCAATTATTTTATCAAAAAGAGATGGTTCTCAGGAACGACACCGCGTAAAAGAGCTTTTTACTTTTGAAGGGATTCAGCGTATAAAGGTTTCATCTGTTACACCTGGAGATATATGTGCAATAACAGGTATAGAAGGTTTTGAAATTGGGGATTCAATATGTGATGCCGAGAATCCTCAAGCCCTACCTACTATTAATATGGACGAGCCTACAATGTCCATGCTTTTTTCTATTAATGATTCTCCTTTTTTCGGTAAGGAAGGTAAATTTGTTACTTCAAGACACATTCAAGAACGTTTGACCAAAGAGCTCGAAAAGAACCTAGCTTTGCGCGTTCATGAAACTGATAAAGCGGATAAATGGCTGGTTTACGGTCGAGGTGTGCTTCATTTATCGGTTTTAATTGAAACCATGCGACGCGAAGGTTATGAGCTTCAGGTGGGACAACCACAAGTTATCCTTAAAGAAATTGATGGCAAAAAATGTGAACCCATCGAGGAGTTGACCATTGATTTACCCGATGAATTTAGTGGAACTGCTGTCGAGGCTGTTACAAAGCGAAAAGGCGAAATGCTCAATATGGAGCCCAAAGGCGCAAGAATGGTGATGCAATTTCATATTCCTTCTCGAGGAATCATTGGGTTGCGAAATTATTTACTGACACAAACAGCAGGAGAGGCAATTATGACGCACAGGTATATTGAATACCAGCCATTCAAAGGAGAAATTCCTGGTCGTCAGAATGGTTCGCTTATTTCACTCGAACAGGGCAAGTCTATCCCATTTTCGTTGAACAACCTTCAAGAAAGAGGGACCTTCTTTATCGGTTCAAATCAGGATATTTATGAAGGTCAGGTCATTGGAGAAAATTCTCGAACCGGTGATTTGTGTGTCAATGTTACAAAGACAAAGAAAATGTCGAACATGCGTTCTTCCGGAGCAGACGATAAAGTACGTATTTCGCCACCAAGAATTTTTAGTTTGGAAGAATGTTTGGAATATATTCAGCGTGATGAATATGTTGAGGTTACACCTTCAACGCTCAGGATTCGTAAAATTCTTCTTAAAGAGATGGATAGGAAGCGCGCTCAAAAAAATTAAATTTGTAGGCTGAAAAGCGTAATAAAATGGCTTTCGAATCGTTTATTTACTGTGGTTACTAGAAGTCTCCTTATAATCCTCCTATTTTCTGCGTGTGCACTGCGTGCACAACAGCCTAATTTTTTTTCTCGCTCTGAGATTGGTATTCATGCAGGAACTATGTTTTACATTGGTGATCTGAATCAGTTTAAACCATTTTACAAAAGTAAACTTGCGGGAAGCCTGGTTTATCGTTTCAACGTGCATTCTAGAATGACCTTACGTTTTAATGCGACTTATGGAAATGTGGCGGCAGACGATCGTGATGCGCGTCAGGCCTTAATTGTGAATAGGAATTTAAATTTCACTTCTCAAATCAAGGAGCTGGCAGGAGGAATTGAATTTCATTATATGCCTTTTCAATTTGGCAATAGACGTTATATTGGAACCGCATATATGATTACCCAGTTAGGTTTTTTTCATATGAATCCCGAAACAGAATATAATGGAGAAATGGTGTCTTTACAATCGCTAGGTACTGAGGGTCAGAGCCCCAAAGGTGATATCAAACCCTACAGTAAATATCAATTGTGTATCCCTTTAGGATTGGGAGTCAAATTATCTTTAGGAAAATATTGTTCATTTAATATAGACATTGCAATCCGAAAAACCTTCACTGATTACATTGATGATGTAGGTTCTGATACATATATGGATGCAGCCACCCTATTGGCGATTAATGGGGCAAATGCTGTTGCTTTATCAAATAGGAGCCTTGATGGTTCTTTTCAGGGGAGACGAGGAAATTCTACAAATAAGGATTGGTATGTATATGCAGGGGGTATGCTCACGTTTCGACTAGGTAAGGGGAATAATTGCCCCGTTATTCGTTAAGCTCTTTTCGCCCTTCTACAGCGTTCACTGCAGTACTTAACTTCATCCCAACAAGCTTTCCATTTTTTCCGCCACAAAAAATCTTTTTTACACACCACACATTTTTTTGAAGGAAAATTTTCCTTTTTCATTGTTTTCACGTTGACCTAAACATTTTTATTTGACCTATTGTTTTTATCACATGAATCAACGGGATATCAACAGGGTGATTGAGATGGCTTGGGAAGATCGCACTCCATTTGATGCGATAGAGTATCAGTTTGGGCTAACAGAAAAAGAAGTAATTGTTCTTATGCGTTCTGAATTAAAAAACAGCAGCTGGAAGCGTTGGAGGAAAAGAGTGCAGGGTAGGGGAACGAAGCATCAAGCAAAACGGGAATTCACGGTTGGGCGACACAAATGCTCAAGGCAAAGAAGCATTAGTCACAACAAAATTACTTAGGTATTTGCATAGCCCACTTTATGACGCACTCTGTTTAGAACTTTTAAAGCAACAACCTTGGCTTTTTTCGCACCTATCGAGAGCGCCTCATCGATTTCATCTTTATGTTCCATAAGGTAGTTGTACCTCTCTCGTTCTAGTTTGAACTTTTCAATAATTAGCTCGTACAACGCTTGCTTTGCATGCCCATATCCATAACCTCCTTTTTCATAATTTGCCCGCATTGTTAAAACTGCTTCTTCGTCAGCTAAAATAGAGTACAAGGCAAAAATGGTACAGTTATCAGGGTTCTTTGAATCTTCAAGGGCTTCGCTATTCGAGACAATAGACATAATTTGTTTCCGAAGTTTCTTTTCTGGGAGGAAAATATCAATAAGGTTGTTTCTAGACTTGCTCATTTTGTGACCGTCTGTTCCTGGAATTAATTTTGTTTTCTCAGTCGTTTCTTCCTTTGGTATTACAAAGGTTTCACCGAGCTGAAGATTGAATTTAGTAGCAACATCTCGTGTCATCTCAATATGCTGTTTTTGATCTTTACCTACGGGAACAAGTTCTGCATCATAAAGAAGAATATCAGCGGCCATGAGCATAGGGTAGGTAAATAATCCTCCATTCACATCATCAAGACGGTCTGATTTATCTTTAAAGGAATGCGCTAGGGTGAGTCGTTTATAAGGGTAAAAACAAAGCAGGTGCCACATTAATTCAGTGACCTCTGGTATATCGCTTTGCCTGTAAAACGTTGTTTTTGAAGGGTCTAAACCGCATGACAGCCATGCTGCAGCTGTACGATACGTATTTTCTTTTAATATCTCTGGGTCTTTCACTTGTGTAAGGGAATGCAGGTCTGCAATAAATAAAAAGGATTCGTTTTTATTATCTTTTGCAAGTTGAATTGCAGGTATAATCGCACCAAGAAGGTTTCCCAAGTGTGTGGTTCCCGTACTCTGTATTCCTGTTAATATTCGTGCCATAAGATTTAATGTAAAAGTAGAAAATATATTTCCGTTGATTTCCAAAACTTTTTCTTAATTTTCTTAGTGATGAAATTTCTCTTTGGATTCTTTCGAAATTTGTGGAAAATCTACATCTTTTTGGTGTTTTCTGTCTTTGCTATTTTACTTTATCCTTTTTTTCGTTTGGTTCTTGTTAAAAAATCATGGAAGAAATATAGTTTTAAGCTATTTATGATTTGGAGCTGGCTCATGCGTATTTTTTGTTTTTATATCGTACGTAATGTCCAAAATGAAAGGCTTCCCGAGGGGCCGTATATCATTGTTGCCAACCACACCTCATATTTGGATATTTTCTTCATGTACTCAATGCTTCCAAAACATCCATTTGTATTTTTAGGCAAAAGCGAAATTTTAACCTATCCAATCATTCGAACGTATTTTAAAAACTTAAATATTCCTGTATTTCGGTTTGACCGTAAAAAGGTAGGTCGATCATTTGCATTAGCCCTTGAGGCCATTCAGGAAGGTTGGTCATTGGTCATCTTTCCCGAGGGCACAATTCCAGCAGAAGACATCCCTAAGATGGTTCCTTTTAAAAATGGCGCCTTTAAAATTGCAAAGGAGGCTAAAGTACCCATTGTTCCCATTACATTTACCACCAATCATTTATTGTTCTCTGATCCCACGGATATTTTTGGTCCTGCCAGGCCAGGAATATCAAGATTTTATATTGGTCAGCACATATCAAAGCAGGAGGTTGAAACAATGAGCTTTACCGATCTCAATAAAGTCTGCTATGAGCGCGTTGAAGCTCCGCTGAAAAAGGAATATCCTCATTTGTATTGAACAATAAGAAATCATTAACTTTGCTTTGTGAAAGTAACAGACGATATCGTCAAACATATTGCGCACCTTGCCCGTTTGGAATTCAAAGGAGAAGAGCTTGAGGCTATCAAAGGCGACATGGAGAAAATAATCGATTTTATGGATAAACTTTCCGAAATCGATACAGAAAATGTTGAGCCTCTCATTTTCATGAATGAAAATGTGAATGTTTTGAGAGAAGACGTTTCGAACCAAACCTTGACGAAAGAAAACGCTCTTGCGAATGCTCCGAAAAGTGACTCTGATTACTTCAGGATACCTAAGGTCCTAGATAAGTAAGCTAAATTTCAAAACAACAATACTTTATTACCGATCCTTTGCTCGCAAAGAGCGCTTCGTAATGGGTTTTGATTTTAAAAATTTCTTTTTCTTCATTAGAAATTTGATCTTGAAATGAACCATAAAGGTCCCATGTTAGCGCATGACATCGGTAATCTTCATTTTTGATCTGTTCTTCAGTATATTCAAACAATACATCGCTGTCTGTTTTAACATGAATCAAACCATTTTTCTTTAGGAATTTCCGATACCTACCAATGAAAAGAGGAGATGTGAGTCTTTTTCTAGGTTTTTTAGGTTGTGGATCTGAAAAGGTCAACCAAATTTCGTCAATCTCGTCCTTATCGAAGAAGTTTTCTATGAAGTCAATTCTGGTTCTCAAAAATTGCACATTACGCATATTCTTTTCGAGTGCCTCCTTCGCGCCAATATAGATTCTATTCCCCTTAATATCCACACCCAAAAAGTTCTTTTCTGGAAACATTTTACCCAAACCAACGGCGTATTCACCTTTGCCACAGCCAAGCTCTAAAACAATGGGGTTATCATTTTTAAAAATTTCTTTTTTCCATTTTCCTTTTTGTGGAAAAGTTTCCGAGAATGGAGCCTCTGTTACATTTGGAAACCTTTTTATCTCGGAAAACCGCCACAATTTATCTTTACCCATGCTTACTGAAATATTGATCCTAGAATGAGACTTGGAATTAGGTTAGCTATCTGAGTTATTGCATTGGTTTGCTCGTCTTTCATTGTTATAATGAGCTCTCCTCCCTCAAGGTCAGCATTCAAAGTAACATGTTTTAATAGTTCGGCGATGCGCTTGCTCACTTTATCATTCAACAATAACTCCTTAAAAGGATGTCTTTCAATATCCAAAAATGCAGATATTGGCTTCCCACCCAAATCTTTAAACTCCGGTTTTAATTGTAATGTGTTCGTCCCATTTTGCTGTCCATTTTCTTTGGAAGTGTAGAGTTCCATTTTAGTATCATCTATTTCTAATGAATGAAAAAACCCCCTCATCGGATTAAATTCGTTTTTGAGGATTTGTGCAAAACCTTTGCCAATACCTAAATATATACTGTATTCCGAATGAATTGAATCATTTGAGTATTGTCCCAAAGCTAGGTTTCCATTTATATAATTTTGAATTCCATCTTTTTGAATGAAAGCTTCGATTACTGATAACTCTTTCGGTACTAGGTTTTTTAGACTTGGGTCAAGGTCTGAATCCTGTATTGTATTTGAAATACTCTTTGGTAGGTATTGTCGCTTCAGTTTTTCAAGTCCTTCCAAGTCAAGAGAGAGAGTCAAAGCCGCAATAGGGGAACCTGCTCCGAGTTTACTCAGCATTTGCTTACTATTTTCAGCAAATAAATTACATTCCGTAAACTCCTTTGATAAATAGTTTTTATTGGTCATTATGACTCTTCCTTTTTCAAAGCTTAGTTGCATGGCAATTGTACCTGTCATGTTTTTATTAGACTCCAAGTCTCCAGTTTGAGATACGGATGATACAAATTTTTGTACCGGTTCAATATTAAAGGCAAATATGATGTCCTCTTGGGCGGTGATGATTTCTCTAATATCTTTATTGGTTTTATTGCTCTGTAAAGCTTCGATTGTATTGTGAATGCTCAACTTTGCCTGATCATTCGTAATGTTTTCCGATATCAGAAAGATCATTTCACTTTTTGTTAGACCGATTTTGATATCGTTTTCAAGTATGAATTTCACGTCATTTTCATGAATGAGTTCTCCGATTTGGAAATCTTTTTTCATCGTTTCGATTGCTAGATCTGGATCTTTTATTTTACAGACCACGACCAACTCTGCGTCGGTTAAATCACCTGTAGTATCTGATTTTACTGCATAGTAAATTGGTAATTCAGTACGAATGACTTTCGAATAGTCATCAATCATATCCAACGGAACTAGACCTGACTCAGATAATTCAGAATCATAAATGGATTTTGTAAGAAGTTGATTTATATCAACAACCCCAAACGAAATTAGATTCGTTTCACTAGACAAAAAAGCAGTCGCTTCCGTCTGCCAAATTTCTTTAGAATGGATTTTAGGGGCATTTTTTTCTTCAGTTGAGCATGCCAAAAGTAAACAGACAGTACCTAAAAGAGCGATATAAATGCGCATAAAATGTGCGTTTTAAAAGTTCCTTAAAATTAATAAGAATATGTCAATTCACTTGACTAAATTTGAGCATGCACTTTATAGAGCCACACTATAATTGGAGAGGATATTATATTGCCTCTGAGGACCCTTCTTCACCATTTTATGAGCGGGTTTATAGTGAGTTTGAGTATTCTAATCGCATCTATAACTTTCTGATTCACCCGCAGTGGGATTTCTTTGGTTCACCGACGCTTTTTGTTAAGGTGCTATTCGTAGATTATGATCTTGGTCATGCGGTTCTTGAACTTATCGGTGAGTGGAATGATGCCATTGAAAATGATATAATGTTGCTGAAAAGAGACGTTGTGGAACCGATTATGAAAACGGGTATAGATAAGTTTATCTTAATTGGAGAAAATGTTTTGAATTTTCATGCTTCTGATGAATGTTATTATGACGAATGGTTTGACGACGTTGAGGATGGTTGGATCGCCATGGTAAATTTTCATGAGCATGTTGTGAAGGAATTTGTTTCGGCCAACCTTGATCATTATTTTGTGATGGGTGGACCGCTAGAAGAACTTGAGTGGCGCACTTTTATGCCTTTACAATTTTGTCAAAAGGTCGAATCTTTGGTTAGTAAAAGAATAGGTACGTTAAATTAGTTGATTTCAATTTAAACCGAGAGTGCTTGCATCATCAAAGTGCATAGAATAGCACCAAATGTCCCAACAGCGTACCCAAGCACTGCAAGTAGAACTCCAACTGGAGCTAAAGACGGGCTAAAGGCACTGGCAACGATTGGTGCAGACGCTGCTCCTCCAACATTTGCTTGACTTCCCACAGCTACATAAAAGAAAGGGGCTTTAATAATTTTCGCAACAACAAAAAGGAATAGGGCGTGAACAATAATCCAAATCAAACCAATTGAGAGTAAGAATTTAAATACTCCCCAATTTGCGATTAACTCCATGATATCCATTTTCATACCTATGGTAGCAACGAGAACATAAAGGAATACACTGCCTATTTTTGACGCGCCAACGCCTTCAAATTCGCGGTATTTGGTAAATGAAAGGCCAACCCCAAATAGAGTAGAAAGGACCACCAGCCAGAAGAAACCATTACCAAAAGAAACCATCAATCGTGCTGCAGTTTGATTTTCCATACCACTGAGCAATTCTGATACCCATGGTCCTATGTTGTCTGCCCCTAAATGGGCAATACCCACACAGCAAAATGTTATTCCTAACATATAGATGAGGTCATTAAAGCTTGCAATTTTTGAGACACTCAACTGAAATTCTTCCATTTTCGTTTTCAAACTTTCAATTGCAGAGTCGTCGGCCTTGAAAAAGCGGTTTAATTTCTTATTGTATCCGGTTCCAAAAAGCAGTACGGACATAAATAAATTTGCAACAAATACATCCACAACAATCATTGCAGAAAACATTTGGTCACTGGCACCGTAGATTTCTTTCATAGCGGTTTGATTGGCTCCACCGCCAATCCATGACCCGGCAACAGTAGATAGTCCCCTCCAAATCTCTCCCCCCAGGACCTCAGGGGCAAATAAAGAAACGACGTAAAGTGCAAGAGGTCCACCAACCACAATTCCTGCTGTAGCTGCAAAAAACATAATAATTGCTTTAGTTCCAAGTCTTTTAATAGCTGGAATATCTATGCTCAAGCACAACAATATTAAACTCGCGGGTAATAGATACCTTGAGGCTATGAAGTATAGGTTTGATTCCTCTGAAGAAATGACTCCAAATGAGTTTAGTCCAGCCGGAATGAAATAGCATAACAATAGCGCTGGTACGACCTTGTAGAATTTCTTGAAATAACTTCGCTCACTTTTAGCGGTTTTGAAAACGAAAAATAGAACAATCATTAATAATCCAAACACCGTGGCATCATTTGAAAGCCATGGTCTTGCAGCTTTCACCTTAAATGACTTACTGATCTCCTCTACATTGCCTGCTGCATTTGTCTTCCTTAGGGTAATCGTGTGGTCTCCTCTTTGTAAGTCCTTCAAGAAAATGTTTGTATTTGAAAGAAGTTCCGTATCATTCGCATCAAAATAAACAGCATAATCATACATTCCCTCAAATGTGACCGTCAAATTTGGATCCTCAGAAGCATAGAATATCCCTTCAAGCTCACTAAATGCGATGGATTTGTTTTCAGCGCTATTGTTAAGGTAGTTCGAGGTTTCAATTTTTGTCTGACTTTTAGATGAAAAAATTAGACCGCAAATGAATAATCCGATTAAACCGATTGTTTTTTTCATGATTTTAAGTTAAGTATGAAAAGAAAATAAAAAAGGCTGCATAGTGCAGCCTTTATTTCTTTTTAGTTGATGCCGTGCATCCATTTTTTAATTGGCTTCCCAATTAAAAACAAGATTAATCCACAGGCCATTGCTATAAAACCGAGCATTTCAAAAACACTCAATCCTTTATTTAATGATTCGCTTCTTATGGAATTTATTACGGCTGTTCCAGGTGTGTTTTCTGTAAGCTTTTTCAGTTCGCTCTGTGAAACCGTATCCGCTGTGATCGTATTATCCTCGTATGTTATAAAGCTAACACTGGCCGCTTTCAGCATTTTTTCTTTTTTGCTTCCTTTGTAGCTTTCCGCTTCTTCTAGTGCCTCTTTCACATATACAGATGATTTGGAGTATGTTTTGTTTCCCTTTAAGTTTAGCTCCGCAATAAACGATGAATCTGTCAATACAGACTCAATGGAGTTGTCGTCTAATTTATCCGTGAACTCCTTGGTTAGCAGCACTGTTTTTACATCCTCGTCCATTTCCGAGGTTTTAAATGCATCGCTCTGAACAATCGTCTTCTCATTCACCGTAGTCAATTTTGCAATATGCTTTCCTCCTTGATGTGCAAGAGAAGAAGACAGCAGCCAGATCCCCATGAGGAATCCAACCATATGACGTGGAGAAAGTTTAGTTACCAATGAGAGTCCAACGGGCGATAGAGTAAGTTCACCTATTGTATGAAGTAAATAAAGAAGGACCATGAATATTGCTGGAATCATTCCAGCAGATGCAGATGCTCCACCAAGGTTAAGTGCAAGAAATCCAAGGCCTAATAGGAGCAAGCCCATACCAAATTTATAAGGTGCAGCAGGCTCTTTATTTGCATTGGATAACTTGATCCAAATCCAAGAGAATATTGGTGCAAAAAGCATAATAAATAATGGGTTGAAGGATTGGAAGAAAGTAGTTTTAATTTCATAACCAAATAAGGAACGATCTACATTTCTTGCTGTAAAAAGACTCAAGGCAGAACCAGCCAACTCGAAGAAGGTCCAAAATACTGTGGTGAAGAACAAAAGTACGACCACTACCCAAATTCTTTGCTTCGCTTGGAGTTCCATTTTACCTGCCTCATAAAGAAGGTAGCCAATGACTAAGATGGCCAGAACAACCAAAATCACGTCAACAATATCGTTGTAAACGATGAGCGTTGATCCCAATATAATCATGATTACAGTCGAAACAGCAGGCAATAATTTGTTGGATAAGCCTGGGATGATGGGCTTTTCTAATTCGACATCAGGTCCGTTTCCGACGTCCTCATAAATTCCTTGTCTAGAGCCCCATACAAATACAAGGTAACCGATAACCATACCTATACCTGCAGTCAAGAATCCGTATTGCCAACCTTCATTTTCTCCAATCGCACCGCACGTCAAGGGAGCAAGGAAAGCACCCATATTTATACCCATATAGAATAATGTAAATGCACCATCTCGACGTTTATCTCCCTCTTCGTAGAAGCGTCCGATCATACTCGAAATATTTGGCTTAAAGAAACCGTTTCCGACAACCAATACAGCCAATCCTATGTAAAAAGATACCTCATTTGCATTTCCACTTAAGAATAACGTAAACTGACCAATGGCCATTAGAATGGCTCCCCAAACAATGGCTTTTCTGAAACCCACTAATTTATCTGCAAAGAATCCTCCAATCAGAGGTGTTAAATAAACCAATGCGCCATATGCACCATATATTCCATAGGCTTTGGCATCATCAAAGGCGAAGCCACCATCAATAACGCTAGCAGTCATGTATAAGATGAGAAGTGCACGCATACCATAGTAGCTGAAGCGTTCCCATAGCTCAACCATAAACAGAGCAAATAAAGCTTTAGGATGTATTTTTCGATTTGAAAAGATCACAAACGCAACCCAAGCTGCAACACCAGCCCAAGCAATTAACATTAACTGATAATCAGGATTCATTCTTTAAAGATTTAAATATTAAGGCTCGAATTTACTCAAAAAATGTGGTGCAACAATTAAATTGTATGAATTGTTCGTTTTAAATGTTTTTTCATGAAAAATAACGATATTAGGGTCCTCCTTATTCTTTAACGATTATGCAGTTTTAAGAATAAGAAATAACTAAACTTAATTTAAAAACTATGAAAAAAAGATTTTTATTGTTTGTCATGTCTTGTGTGGTCTCGTGGACTTTTTCACAAACCTTTTCGGATGATTTTGAATCCTATACTGTGGGATCTTATTTGGGTTCAAGTTCTACTGATTGGACGACTTGGAGTGGTGCTGAGGGTGGCGCTGAAGATGTTCAGATTACGGATAACAATGCGAGCAGTGGTTCCAAATCAATTTATTTCAGTTCTACTTCACCAAATGGAGGACCTGCTGATGTCGTACTTCCATTTGATCAGGTATATAATTCTGGAAATTTTTCCTTCGAGGCCAACTTTTATGTTGAAGCAGGAAAGGGAGCTTACTTCAACCTTCAGGGTACGCTTGTTGTTGCTGAAGTTTGGGCACTTGATTGCTATATGCTCGAAGACGGCACATTAAAACTTTCCAATTCAGGAACACCATATATTAATGCGAATTATCCAAGTGCACAATGGTTTAACCTAAGAGTTGATATGGACCTTACCTCAAATGTTTGGGAGCTTTTCATTGATAATGTTTCGCAGGGCTCTTTTTCAAATCCGACGGGTCAAATTGGGATTTTGGATTTATATCCTGTGAATCCAACCGGTCAAGGTGGAAATGGTATTTCAGGATTTTACGTGGATGATATAAGTTATACGCATTTACCAGCTACTTTGCCTCCGCTCAATGGAGGTGTTTCATTCATCTCTCAAATCAATGGTATTGCCGGCTTGACTTATGATGTGACCGCCACAGCAAGAAATCTAGGTCAGTTTGAGATTAATTCTTTTGATTTGACCTACAACTATAATGGTACGGATGTCACAGAAAATATCACAGGCTTAAACTTAGCCTCATTAGATACCTATGAACATACTTTTGGTACGGCTTTAGCCCCAGTATTGGGTAATAACGATCTGACTGTAACAATTTCGAATGTCAATGGATTTACTTTTGACGATGATCCTTCCGATGATTCTAAAATTATTACTATTGATCCAATTGTACCCGCTGAAGGTAAGGTTGTTGTTGGTGAGGAAGCAACTGGTACATGGTGCCAGTGGTGTCCAAGAGGAGCAGTTTATATGGATTTATTTGAAGAGCAATATGGGGACCTATGGATAGGGATTGCCGTTCATAATGGTGACCCAATGACAGATGCCGTGTATGATGCAGGAATTGGCGGTTCCATAAGTGGATATCCAAGTGCATTGGTTGATAGGGGAGCCGATGTAGATCCATCAGCGATGAATGCTGACTTCTTAGACCGCCTTTTAAATCCACCTGCGGGTCTTCTTGTTAATGGTGCAAATTGGGATCCAATTTCACGAGTTTTAGATGTGTCTGTAAAATCTACTTTTAATCAAGCAGTAACAAATTCGTATAAATTAGCCTGCGCTCTGACAGAGGATGGTGTGACCGGTACAGATGCTGGGTATAACCAATCGAATGCATATGCAGGTGGAGGTAATGGCGTAATGGGGGGCTATGAATCTCTTCCTAATCCTGTGCCAGCTGCTCAAATGGTTTATGATCATGTGGCACGTTCAATAGCACCGAGCTTCGAAGGTTCCTCTATCTCTTTTCCTGTAAATGTCAACGCCGGCGAAAGTGTAATTAGTAATTATTCATTTACGCTTCCATCAGATTGGGATGAGAATAATATGCACATCGTAGGTTTGCTTATATCTCCGGATGGAAGAATTGACAACGCAGCCTCAACCTCAATTACAGAGGCAGTGAGTAACGGTTATGAGGAGGGTCCAAATGTTGGTGTATTTGATGGTTTTAATGATCAAATTGATGATAAACTCAAAGTTTTTCCTAATCCTGCATCCACTATATTAAACGTAACTGTTGATATCTTCAAGTCCAATTCAAATCAATTGAGGATATTTAATGCGCAAGGTCAATTAGTGAAAGATTTTGAAATGAATGAAACAAGTGGTAGCTGGAGCTACCAAGTCGATATATCTGACTTTTCACCTGGCGTATACGCAATATCATATACGAGTGACAATGGAAATAAAATGAAACGTTTTGTCGTGGAATAAAATACTTTGTAGACGAGTAAAAAGCCACTTCGGTGGCTTTTTTTATGCTTTTACATTGATGCTTTCTTTCACCTTTTCTGCAATATTTTTAACCTCAATAAGGGTATCTCCAGTGATGGTCACGTGTCCCATTTTTCGAAATGGTTTTGTATCAGTTTTACCATAAATATGTGGATGTACGCCTGGGAGTTTTAAAATCTTTTCAAGACCTTCATATATGGCAGGTCCCTTAAATCCTTTTTCTCCAAGAATATTAATCATGGCACCTGGATTAAGCAGCCTGGTATCTCCCAAAGGAAGGTTTAAAATAGATCTTAGGTGTTGGGCATATTGCGAGGTATTACAGCATTCAATCGTATGGTGTCCACTATTGTGTGGCCTTGGTGCAATCTCGTTTACAAGTAAATCTCCGTTTTTACATAGAAAGAATTCTACCGCAAGTAGTCCTATCATATCTAGTTTTTGAATTAGGTCTTTTGCGATTGAATTTGCCTTAGACGTTATTTCTTGTGAAATATTGGCAGGTGAGAAGAGATATTCTACGAGGTTGGCCTCTGGATTAAATTCGCACTCAACAGATGGAAAGCATTGAACATCTCCATTTTCATTCCTTGCTACAATGATGGATAGCTCCTTATCGAAATCAATCAGTGATTCACAAAGGTTGGGGGCATCGAAAGAATCTTCGGGTTGTTTGAGCAATTGCACACCCTTGCCGTCATAACCACCTGTTCTCATCTTTTGGATAACAGGATAATTTATATCGGCATCTTTGATATCATTTGCGTTCTCATAGAGTTTAAAAGGGGCAGTAGGTATTCCGAAATCCGTATAAAATTGTTTTTGTATTCCTTTATCTTTTATCGTTCTTAATACTCTAGGTTGTGGAAAAATTTTTACACCTTTTTCCTCAAGTGTCTCGAGCGCCTCAATATTTACATTTTCTATTTCAACTGTGACTAGATGTTTGTCCTTACCAAATTCAATTACTGACTCATAGTCGGTTATGGAGCCACAAGTAAAGGAATGAGCTATTAACGAGCATGGTGCATTTGGATCTGGGTCCATCATGTGTAAATGAATGTCTAGGTCTATCGCCTCTTGAATCAACATTCTTCCCAATTGGCCTCCACCAAGGACGCCAATTTTAAAATCTTTAGAATTCCATCTTCTATGCATGATACAAAGATACGCCTCTAATCAAATTAATTTCATCTTCGAACCTAAAATTGTATCTTTGATGCCCGTATGAAGCCTGAAATTCGTCTTATTGACAAAACTTTTTCTCTGTATTTGGCTGAGGATAAAATAATGGCTAGAATTGCTGCCCTTGCAAAGGAACTTCAGCAGGATTATTTGGGTCGCGAAGTCATTTTTTTAAGTGTTTTAAATGGTGCATTCATGTTTACTTCTGATCTAATGAAATCATTAGACATGAATCTTGAAATTTCTTTTATAAAGCTCGCATCCTATCAAGGGACAAAGACCTCTGGTGTTGTTCGCGAGTTGATCGGTTTGAATAAAGACATTAAGGATAAGCACGTTATTATTGTTGAAGATATCGTTGATACAGGTACGACAGTGGATAAATTAATGGAGCTAATGGAATCTCATGGTGCAAAGAGCATTGAGGTATGTACTTTACTTTTTAAAGAAAGCGCATTTGCAGGTCAAAAGATTCCAAAGTATGTTGGATTCGAAATTCCTAATAAATTTGTCGTTGGATACGGTTTGGATTACGATGAAGCTGGAAGAAATATTAAAGAATTATATCAATTAAAAGAATAAAATTATGTTGAATATTGTGCTATTTGGCCCTCCAGGCGCAGGAAAAGGGACACAATCTGAACGACTGATAGATGAATTTGGTTTGGTCCACCTCTCGACAGGTGATATATTCAGATCAAATATAAAAGGACAAACAGAGCTAGGTAAGCTGGCTAAAAGTTACATGGATCAAGGAAAATTGGTTCCCGATAGTGTGACTATAGATTTACTTCGTGCAGAGGTGCTTAAGCACAGTGACCCTAAAGGATTTATTTTTGATGGTTTTCCAAGGACAAATGCCCAAGCGGAGGCATTAGATGTTTTTCTTGATTCCATTGATACCTCAATTACGTTAATGCTCTCCTTAGATGTTGAAGAGGACGAGCTCAAAAAGAGATTGATCAAACGTGCAGAGGTAAGTGGACGAGCTGATGATGCAGATCCTAAAATTATTGACAACAGGATTGCAGTTTATCATAAAGAAACTTCACCTGTTAAATCTTTTTATGCACAACAAAGAAAATTAGTTTCTATCGAAGGAATGGGGAGCGTGGATGAAATTACAGCTCGGCTGTTTAATTCAATAAAGTCAATTTAGTCCATATAATGGCTTCAGATAACTTTGTCGATTATGTAAAGATTCATGTCAAATCTGGAAATGGCGGAGGTGGGTCTACTCACTTTAGGAGAGAAAAGTATATACCAAAGGGCGGTCCTGATGGAGGCGATGGCGGTCGAGGAGGTCATGTATATTTAAGGGGAAATAAACAGCTCTGGACCCTATTACATCTGAAATTCAAAAAACATATTAAGGCTGAGCATGGTGCACATGGTTCGAGTAATTTGAAGACAGGTTCTCAGGGAAAGGACGTATATATTGATGTTCCTTTAGGCACCATTGTCCGAGATGATGAATCCGATGAGGTTCTCTTTGAAATTACGGAAGATGGTGAAGAGAAAATTATACAGCGTGGAGGTCGTGGAGGTCTGGGTAATAATAATTTTAAGTCGTCAACACATCAAACTCCACGTCATGCACAACCTGGCGAGCCTGGTATCGAGGGATGGAAAGTTCTTGAGCTTAAAATTTTGGCCGATGTTGGTCTTGTCGGTTTCCCAAATGCAGGTAAAAGTACATTGCTTTCTGTTGTTTCTGCTGCCAAACCAGAAATAGGAGATTATCCATTTACGACCATTCGACCTAATCTAGGCATCGTGTCTTATAGAGACCATCGCTCCTTTGTTATGGCTGATATTCCAGGTATTATTGAAGGTGCAGCACAAGGAAAGGGTCTTGGTTATCGTTTTTTGAGGCATATTGAGAGAAATTCACTTCTTCTATATATGGTTCCAGCTGACGCGGATGACATTGCTAAGGAGTATCGTATCTTGAAGTCTGAGCTTAAAGCATATAATCCAGAACTTTTACATAAAGAGTCTATTCTTGCCATCACCAAATCTGATATGCTTGACAGAGAGCTTGAAGATGAGATAAGAATGGAACTTGATCATCGTCTATCAGGGATGAATTATTTGTTCATTTCCTCCGTGGCGCAATCTGGAATTATTGAGCTCAAGGATGAGATTTGGAAACTTTTGCAAGATGATTGAACAATTGGAAGCTATTGACCATCACTTAGTTTTGGCAATCAATGCAATGCATTCTACATTTTTAGATTCATTTATGTGGTTTCTTTCTGGTTCATATATCTTATTTTTCCTGCTTCCTTTTGTCTCTTATTTCTTACTTAAGGCTTACAATTCGAAGCAGTTAACTTGGATATTTATAGCAATTATATTAACGATTATATTAACCGATCAGCTATCTGTTCATGCCTTTAAGGAAGTTTTTCAGCGCTATCGTCCCTCACATAATTTATTGCTTAAACCCCAGCTTCACCTTCACGAGTATCCAGATGGCTCACTTTATAAAGGAGGTAAGTTTGGTTTTGTATCCTCTCATGCTTCAAATTATTTTGGAATATTGACCATCATATCCACGCTCATTAATCAGCGATGGGTGAAAGTTGTATTGTTTGTCATTGCGCTGCTTATCATATACAGCCGTGTATATTTAGGGGTTCATTTTGTGAGCGACGTCATTTGCGGCGCGCTTTTAGGATATGTATTGGCTAAATTTATTTTACAATTCCTACTTTTAAAGAAAGTTAAAGTTGCATGAATTATGTACTCGTTTTTCTCGGTGGTGGGCTAGGAAGTTTAATGAGATTTGGTGTAAGTAAAGTTTTTTCGCGATGGACCACTGATTTTCCGTTCGCAACTTTGATTTCAAATTTGACGGCTTGTCTTATCTTCACTTTGGTTCTTTATTTTTGGACCAAAGAGGTAAAAAGTGAATGGATATATCCATTTGCGATCATTGGTTTATGCGGAGGTTTCAGTACCTTCAGTACTTTCTCCTTCGAAAATTTTCAGCTCTACAATCAGTCAAACTATTTTCTTTTAGTGTTGAATATTTTGTTTTCCTTACTACCTGGGATATTTTGTTTTTATTGGGTATCTGATAGGATGTAACCGAACCGTGAACTCAGGTTAATTAGAATAATGATAAAATAAATTAGATGAAGTTTGTAAAAAAAATAACCCCGACAGTTTTGATCGCATTTGCAGTTATCATCACAGGATATATTTTAGGAAATTCCTATTTGTCCCGAGGTAAGTCAGATCCGTCTGTCACTGTTAAAGGTCTGGGTCAACAATCTTTTGACTCTGATTTAATTGTCTGGCGTGCTAGCTTCTCTCGAAATGCGGTTGATCTCAAGCAAGCGTATCAGGATTTAAATGCAGATATATCGAAGGTTAAAAAATTTCTCGCAAGTCAGGGTATAAAAGATACTGAGGTTGTATTTGACGCTGCGGATATTACCAAAAATTATGATAATCAGTATGACGAAAATGGAAATTTCACTGAACGTATTTTTAGGGCTTATGAACTGAGTCAATCTTTTGAGGTTCAATCCAAGTCCGTGGATCTTGTTGAAAAAACTTCTAGGGAGGTTTCTAAACTCATTGATGCAGGTATTGAATTGAACTCATATGCTCCAGAATATTACTATACGAAACTTGCCAAGTTGAAAATTAAAATGATTGAAGCGGCAACAAAAGATGCGAAGAACCGTGCAAAAACCATCGCAGAAAATGGTGGTGGAACACTTGGGAAATTGACATATGCCAGTATGGGTGTTTTTCAAATTACGGCCGAAAATTCGAGTGACGAATATTCTTGGGGAGGTAGTTTTAATACCTCTTCGAGGCGTAAAACCGCGAGCATTACTATGCGGCTTCATTATGAGATTAATTAAATAATAAAGGAAGCCTTTAGCCGAGCCACATCAGCACATTATCGCGCCAAATTTCATCTGCTTCTCTTTGGGTAAGTATATCGACTTCAACAGCAAAATCGATTACCCTGCCTGGAAAGGAATTACCGACTCCTTCCATCTCTCCAAGGGGATATGGATCGTCTAGGCCCGCTACAATTTGTGATACACCAACACGACGTTTTAAGAGTTCTAGGGTATAAGAATCATGTACTAACGAATCAAAAAATAGGTTCTTGTGCCCCAATGAGGCTCTTGGATTTTCCACATCTTCGAATAAATCTGGTCTACCATCATACCCCTGTAGTCTTCTTCCATAATTCGCAATACCAAGCATACAACCGTGTGCAAAACAAGTTCTAATATTGGGGAATTTATTAGGAATATCATTCAATGTATAAAGGTGGAGCGTATCTGCACATTGCGCCATCATCCATACCAAATGAAAACGCCAGTACTGATCTTTCAGATTTACTATTTTTTCTCCATCGTAAGGATGAATTTCTACAGCTAGATTGTATTTATTCGCGAGTTCATAAATAGGAAATACCGACTGATCTGCAATCGAAGTCCATTGATTACCGGCATTCAAGAAGTGCGTTGGTAGGCAGAGTAGTTTTAGCCCATACTCCGTAACGCAACGTTCGATTTCTTTCAAAGCATCATCCATATATAATGGTTGGACAACAAATCCGCTCGTGAATTTATCTGGGAAATCTGCCTGAACGGTTGCATTGAAGTCATTTTGCCAGGTTACAGCATCTTTCGTGTCCTGTTGCTTCCAGCCATTACAATATATTTGAGAAAGATTCAGCATCACTCCGTGATCAATATGGTACCTATCCATCCATTCAAGTTTTTCTTTTAAGAAGAAACTTGGATCTGTGATTGGCCTAGTCCAGTTTCCTTGCCGCATGAATTTTTTATCCTCATCGATCCAGAACAATTTTTTATCCTTCATGAACTTCGGGATTTGCTGAGGTTCAGGAAGAATATGACCGTGTCCGTTAATTCTTTTCATATCGTGAAACTAGATTGTATTTCGATACAACACATGAGAAACGAATATACATAAAAAAAGAGCCTCAAAAGAAGCTCTTGTTTATCTTGAATTATTTCCGTCTCAGAAATCGTACTTACCGTCAGTAATTAATTTTTGCGCAATGGTTTGCCTTGCAGCTTTTGGGTTGAATTCCTGAGTCTTGGTAAATCTTTTTAATCCCATGAGCATCATTCTTGCTTCATCTCCTTCAGCAAAGGATTGAATTGCGTCTTTCGCTGCCTTTGCTATTCTGTCTGCTGAATCATAGAAATAGGTCTTTGCAATAGCTATATTATGCTCGCAAGCAGCTTCGCCTTGACTATCTATTTTTTTCTGGACTCTTAAGTAAACTGATTCCGCGAGGTAAGTCCAAATCGCGATATCTGCAATATTCATCAAAACCTCTTGTTCTTTCGCAAGCGTTTGCATTAGTTTTTGTACTGCTGATCCAGCAACCATAAGAATTGTTTTTTTAAAGCCTTCCAACATATTTTTTTCATCTCCTAACGGAGTGTTAGAGGGTTCTTTTATTTCAGGTATACTCATTAGCTCTCCTGCAACCTTCATCGCGGGCCCCATTAAGTCTAGCTCTCCTTTCATAGCGCGCCTAAGCACCATGTCTACAGTGAGCATTCTATTGATTTCATTGGTGCCCTCAAATATTCTGTTTATTCTCGAATCCCGGTAGGCACGTTCAACTGATGCCTCAGCCGAATAACCCATCCCGCCAAATATTTGAACGGCCTCATCAACAACGAAGTCAAGGCATTCAGATCCTGCTACTTTAATCACGGCGCATTCGGGGGCAAATAACTCAATCCCCTGAAGCGTGGCCTGGGCTTTATCCATTCCACCTTCAATCAAGCCTTTTATTGCATCATCAATATTTTGCCCTGCTCGGTACGTTGCAGATTCGATAACATAGGTTTGAATCACTTGCTCAGCCAGCTTATGGCGAATCGCACCATACTTCGAAATTGATCTTCCAAATTGCTCTCTTTCTAGGGCATATCTCACAGATTCATCAATTCCACCTTTTGCTCCTCCCATAACGGCAGCACCCAGCTTGATTCTTCCAATATTTAAAATATTTAAGGCAATTTTAAACCCGTTTCCTCTTTCCGAGAGCATGTTTTCAACAGGAACCTTCACATTATTAAAGAATACCTGCCGCGTTGACGACCCCTTAATTCCCATTTTTTTCTCTTCTGGATTTAAGCTTATTCCTTCACTATCGGCTTCCACAAGGAATGCAGTTAAGTTTTCGTCGTCCTCTATTTTTGCAAACACAGTAAATAAATTGGCAAAACCACCATTGGTAATCCACATTTTTTGTCCTGTTATACTGTAGTATTTGCCATCAGATGATAACTCGGCTTTGGTTTTTCCAGAATTTGCATCTGAACCTGCGCCTGGTTCCGTTAGACAGTAGGCAGCCGCCCATTCTCCTGAAGCTAATTTTGCTACATACTTATTTTTTTGTTCGTCATTTCCATAATAGAGTAGAGGCAGTGTTCCAATCCCTGTGTGTGCGCCATAAGCTACTGAAAAAGAAAATCCTAATCCCAAATATTCTGTTGCGAGTAATGTCGTTTTAAAATCAACGCCCATCCCGCCATATTCTTGCGGTATGGATAATCCAAGCAAGCCAAGTTCACCGGCTTTTTTTAATAACGAAGGCATTAAACCTTCTTCAAGGCTGTCAATTCGGTCAAGATGAGGAATGATTTCTTGATGGATAAAATCTTCGCACATGCTAGCGATCATTTTGTGCTCTTCTGTCCATTCCTCTGGGGTAAAAATATCTTTCGGTGCGGTGTCTCTAATAATAAATTCACCACCTTTTATGGGTTGATTGTCACTCATGTTGATTATTTATGATATAGAATTTTTTCAAATATATGAAAACTAAAAGTATTATGCATGCATAATACAGTTAAATTTTCAATTTCATTCTATAATCATTCATAAAGAATCCACCTCCGATATCCAAATCAATAGATTCCATGATTTTAAAGCCTAATTTATTATAGAAATGAACAGCAGGATTGGTTCGATTCACAAATAAATCGAGGGTATTCATATTTTGCTCACGGCCAATACTGCATATGTGTGCTAATAGCATTTGCCCCGTTCCTCTATGGTGCTGTTTTGGATTTACATATAGTTTGTGTAGCCTTACACATGATTTTTCCTTCTTAATTTCGTAAGAGGCGAATCCGATATTTTCCTCGTTCTCCTTGATCACAATAAATTCATGCCCCTTGTCAAAGTTTTTTTCAAGCTGGTGAGGATTATACATCCATTCTAGCATATACTTAATCTGTTGCTGGCTAATCATGTCTTTAAAGCAGATGGGCCAAATTTCATGAGCCATTTTATGAATGAGTCCAAGCTCGTTTCTTGCTAGTCCATAAATCATATTAGTGCTTAATGAATGTTCGCTGATTTGTTTGCCCTTTGTATCTGAATTCAACAAGATACATTCCAGCAGAAAAATCCATACAGTCTATGCGGCCATTTATAATTTCAATTTCCCTCGACTTTCCTGAAAAATCCTTCAGTATCGCTTTGATACTTACTGTTTTTAATTCATCTATATATAAAGTGTTGTCTACAGGGTTGGGATAAACCTTGAAAGAAAAATCCTCCTCACTTTGACCTAAGCCTAAATTTAAAGCTTCTCTCAAGGCAGCCATTGCATCCACTTTTCCATGCCCCCATTTCGGATGGCCTTCCGTCGGGAGAATACCGGTTTTATTATCTTCTCGGGCAGTTGATAATAAAATTTGCTTTACCTCAGTAGCACTTAGCTCGGGTTTTGCTTCAAGTAAAAGTGCGGCTATTCCAGCAACCATTGGTGAAGCCATAGATGTTCCTGATAGTTTTGCAAAATGATAGGTTCGGCCATCGAATTCTATGCTCTCAACTGATGAAAAGGAGGCATCTGTGTATGATGAAATCGCAGCGCCAATGGATACTCCAGGAGCTGCAATATCTGGTTTCATCACACCGTCATATCTAGGTCCTCGGCTTGAAAATGAGGCCATTGCACCACCTGTGGTCACACCCGTAGGTGTTACCCATTCCGATGCATAGGCAGCTACACTAATCACATCATCTGCGCAAGATGGCTCGCTAATTCCATTTTCATTATCTCCGCTTACGGATCCAGTTCCATAAGCTGAAAATGGCATCCCCCAGTTCCCAACGTCATTTGTTAGCTCGGTAACATTCCAGTTGTGCACTGTTCCCGAGTTTGCGGTTGATTTAAACATAACCCGATATGCATTTGATGTACATTTTACACGCAAACGCATCTGTGGACGTTCGTTCAGCGGATGGGCATCATCTGCTGAGATGTTATACCAAATGGTATCTGTTTCATTTATAAGAAAAGTATCTATGTATGTATCTGTTGTTTCAGTCGAATAGTACGGTGTCTGAAGGACTACCTGTCCAGCTGTATTTTTAACCTCTAAAGCATTTGAAAATCCTTGTCCGACCTCACCCCAGCTATGTATGCTTTGCCCCCACATATTTGGGTTTGCATCGTAGGAATAGAATTGTATTCTTGAGGCAATAGTATCTGATTCGAAATCGTGTTTGAGGTGAAAATTCACATTACCGTTGTTTCCTCCAGAATTAACAAATACAACACCTAAATCGGTATATGCGGAAATTGCTGAGCTCAAAACCGAATTTCCATCTAATGACCCGAGGTGGTATAGCCCCCAGCTCATATTAATAACGAGTCTTTTACCTTCTTCAACGGATTTTTGATACATCCATTCCCATGCATCCAGCACAGCTCCTTCGTTTACAAGGAAGGTCACAAATAAAAATTGTGCTCCCGGTGCAATCCCTTTGTACGCTGTGCCGACTGAACTTCCACCTGCTATTGAGGCAACATGCGTTCCATGTGTCGAATAGCTGTATATATTCGCTGTATCACTACCAGCATCATTAAGTTCACTCGGTGTATCAAATTCTGTACCGTAGTCGAAATTGTCGGGACTTGGACCACTTTGCTTATATTGATCCCATGCTGCCAAAATTCGGGTTTCTTGGAGGAGCGAATCATAAAATACGGGAGAGCTATAATCAAAACCCCAATCTGTCACCCCAATCAAAATGTTTTCACCATCATATCCTTGTGTTAGATTTCCGAGACCAAGGTGAACTGAATCAGCACGGATATCAATTAGTGCTTTATCTAGGCAGGGCCTCAGCTTTTTGGAAAGCGATGCGAATTCAATATTATTTAGTTCTTTAAGCTTATTAATTTTTGATAGAGGAAATTGTAAATGGGCAAGTCCATTTACGGTGATATGGGCCTGACCTCCAAATGACTCAATTTGTGATGGGTTAAATCCATTATTTGTTTTTGCTACTAGGCTAATACATAAGCGGTCTTTTTTATTTGTCAATGCATATTTGCTAGTTCGTAAGAGTTCACTTGGATCTTTTTTAAATTGTTGATCAATCTGATGCAGATCATGAATATCAGTATTACTCAAAAAATGCTGTGCGCGCAATAAATTTAAGGCGCAATAAGATATAAATGTTGTGAGTATTAGAATGGTTTTCATAAATCAAATGTACTTAAAACCCTTCAAAATTATCGTGTGATTCATTTTGGTATTACATTCTTTGTCAATTCCCGAATCATCTTGATTAATAAGCTGATGTTGATAGCTTTTTATGTCACGTAGAAACATATTCGCAAAATAATTCGAAATTAGTACTATGGTATTGAATCGAATTTGGTTTGGGATGTTCTTGATTGCAATCGCGCTTGGGTTCTATAAAACATTTTTGTTAGGAGATTATTCGGTCATGAAAGAAATGATAGACAGCCTATCTTCTTCTGCTAAGCTTGGTTTTGAACTTTCGTTATATCTTACGGGGGCCATGTGTCTTTGGCTGGGTATTATGCGGGTTGGAGAAAAAGGAGGAGCGATTGGACTCTTAACCCGAGCAGTGACGCCCTTGTTTTTAAAATTGTTTCCTGATATTCCGAAGAATCACCCTTCAATTGGCTCCATGATGATGAATTTTAGCGCCAACATGCTAGGTCTTGATAATGCGGCGACCCCTCTTGGGCTAAAAGCAATGAAAGAACTTCAAGAGATTAATCCCAATAAGGACCGCGCATCTAACGCCCAAATTATGTTCTTAGTACTGAATACATCGGGTCTTACAATTATTCCCATTTCAATTTTTGCATTGCGGTCAGGAGCAGAATCACCAACAGAGGTGTTTTTACCTATTCTGATTTCAACATTCATTGCATCTTTAGCTGGTTTGATATTCGTGGCAATTAGACAGAGAATTAATCTTCTCAATAAGACGGTCGTTTCCTATATTGGTGGGTTGTCTTTATTGATAGGATTATTGCTGTATTATGTTGTCATGCATCCAAGCGAAGGGGAGGTAGTTTCCATTGTTGTTGGAGGCGGGATAATGTTCAGTTTAATTTCAGCATTCATTATTTTGGCAATTCGAAAAAAGGTAAATGTCTACGAATCATTTATTGATGGGGCGAAAGGTGGTTTTAATGTAGCTATTAGTATCATTCCTTATCTCATTGCCATATTATGCGCTATAGCTTTGTTTCGAGCATCTGGTGCTTTGGACGGTATTCTAAATGGAGTTCGTTGGTTGGTGCTAACTGCCGGATTATCAGTTACGGAATGGGTAGATGCACTTCCTGTTGCATTCATGAAGCCGCTGAGTGGAGGAGGAGCAAGAGGTGCCTATGTGGAGGTTATGAGTAATTTTGGTATCGGGTCATTACAAGAGTTGATCGCTGCTACTATGCAGGGGAGTACCGAAACTACGTTTTATGTTCTAGCCGTATACTTTGGCTCTGTTGGGATTAAAAAAACTCGTTATGCTGTTACGGCCGGTTTATTTGCTGATTTGATTGGGATAATTGCGGCCATAATTGTTTCGTATATTTTCTTTGCATAAATTTTATTCTAAATACGAATTCAAAAGTATGAGTAGTATATTTTTTGATTTAATTCATTTAATTTAAGGCATGAGATGGTTCAAAAAAAGTAAAAAACCAAAAGAGAAGGTTTCCAAGGAAAAAAATCCTTCAAAGGTGCCTTTGCGTCCTGTTCAGTATTCCAACATGGTTATCTTGGCTTGGGCAAAGGCAGTTGATGGAAATATTGAAATCCAAAAGTGGCTTGTTGAGAATGATTATGAAGAATTGGTTCATGCCTCATACGCGATTCGGCTCAAAGAGGATTCTAGGACCTGGCTTATGGATAACGGGTATGCTCATCTTATGGCCATGATCAATGGTTGTGAGGGTAATGCAAATGCGCAAAAATGGTTACTAGACTACGGGTTTCTTAATTTATATCATGTAGCACGCGCAATTGATTATGAGCAGGATAGCTGGAAGTGGTTGGCCAAAAAAAAGCTTTCCCAGCTGGCTATCTTGGTAAAAAGTATCCAACGGGTAAAAGATAAAATAGAAGAAACGCATAATGATATTCACTCCATGAATAAGGATTAAAGTTCATCCTGAAACACATCTGCTATTTCTTGTTATTTCAACATTAAACAAAATAACCTCAGGTTAAATCCATCTTTTACGCTAAAATGCTTTTGGATTGAGACTTGGCTTGCATTTATTTCTTATGCCTGCTCTGTTTCTCTTTAATTCTCACATATATTAGCTTATAACGACTTTTGGAATTTTCTCTCTGCTCTATGTCGAATTCACCAATCGATTTTATTAATGGTGTAAGTTTTTCAAAACCAAAGTTTCGAGAGTCAAAGTTCGGTTGTTTTTTGACCAATAAACCACCAACATCTCCAAGAAATGCCCATCCATCATCATCGGATACATCTGAAATAGTACTCTTGATAAGGTGGATTACTTTTTTTGTCACAATATCGACGCTTTCTTTGTTAGCTGTTTTTTCCCTGCTATTTTCTGAATTGGAGGCCCTTGATTTTAAAATTTCTATGTATATAAACTTGTCGCAAGCCACAATGAATGGATTTGGTGTTTTCTTTTCACCGATTCCAATTACCTGCATTCCAGCCTCGCGAAGTCTTGTGGCCAGCCGGGTAAAATCACTGTCGCTTGAAACCAAACAGAAGCCATTTACTTTGCCTGAGTAAAGAATATCCATAGCGTCAATGATCATGGCTGAATCTGTTGCATTTTTGCCTGTGGTATAGCCGTACTGCTGAATTGGTATAATTGCATTCTCAAGAAGAAGATTTTTCCACTTAGAGAGCCGGGGTTTTGTCCAGTCTCCATATATTCTTTTGATAGATGGATTACCATATTTTGCAATTTCCTCCATCATTTCTTTTACCTGTGCTGATGGTATATTGTCTCCATCAATGAGCACTGCCAGATTTTTGTTTGAATCCATTGTATTTGCATTTAGACAATCATCCTTACAAATAATGCTTGATTGTCTTTTGTTTTAAGCCATTGAAAACAATAGCGGTACTCCACTAAGTTAAGAACTATATTACAAGTTAAGAACATTCGAATAATTCACCCTCAATTTACGTGCCGAGATAACTGTAAATACTACATGTTTTTCACAAAAGCTTTAAAGACCTCTTTGTGTTTAACTAAATCCATATCTGCTGATAATGCGACGCGAGCAATATAATCTTTATCACCCTCTTTGGTCGTTCCTTGAGTTGAGGTAGCAGGAATTGTCCAATAACAACCTTTGAGCTGTCCATAGGAAACACAATATTTGCTTTCGTCAGGGATTTCACGAATCATAAGATCGATAAGCTTGTGGTTGAGTGCTCGTTTGTAGGTCTCCCTTTCCTCCTCAGTACTTCCTCTTGTAGGCAGGTCCAATGAAAAGACCGAAGGTGTAAATCCATCTTTTGCCAATGCTTCGGAAACAAAATTTATTTTCGCTTCAGGTAGTGTTTGTTGTATAAAGTTTACAAACTCACGCGTATTTCTGTAAGCGTCATGAATTCTTTCATTCATAGATGGAAGTTGCTCTGCGAGTATTTCATATTGAAGAGTTGTTGCTTCGTTGTCGCATATATTCAGATGTTTCGAGATTTTTTCCATTAAGGGTTCAGCTTTTTTATTCGCTACGCAATATCCCGCTGTACATTTTCCTCCGCTTGGGAATTTCGAACCACTTGCGTAGGATAAAGCACGAACCGAGGATAAAATCTCTCCCTCTCCTAAAAAATGAAAATTTGGACAAAATGTTTGGTCTAATATGAATACTGGTTCAATTGCTGGACTACCTTTTTTGGTCTTTCGTGCCTTACTTAAGGCTGCTTTAAGCTCAATAAGGTCAGGTACCTCGACCCTCGGGTTTGTCGGTATTTCTGCGATAATATAGGGTACTGCATCGTCTTGTGCGGCTTGCGTTAAGACCTTTTCGATACTTTGGACCATATCATTCCCAGCATCAACAGGTAAATCTGTGATTTCAACACCCTCGATACACGCGGCAACTCTTCGGGCTTGATCATTCGTTCCTCCATAGCAATTCGGAGGAACAATAAACTGAATTATTTTTCCTTTGTGCTTTCCGAATGCATCATCGATTAGTCCCATCATTATTGCATATTGTATCGATAGTCCGCTAGATGCAACTATTGGATTTGTATGGGTTTGTGTAATGTCTTTTAGTAAAGTTGAAACACGTTCTTTATTAATTGCTTTTTTCTTGGAATCAACTGGCTTTATTTTTTCACCAAGCAGAGTCTGAAGAGAGCGAAACGCATTGACTGGGGTCATGGCTATCGTCTCCCTTCTTCTAACGTGTTGTATTTCAGATATATAATTTCTATTTTGTTTCTTATTCACAATTAGAATACTGCCGAGATCGTCGTGTATATTAAGCGTGAAGTCTATATTTGAATTTGTTTGAAAATCAGAAAGTTTATTTTGATGTGATAGCACTATCGTACTGCCTTCAAAAGCATCAATAGATTGAATTTTATTTATTTCCTGGAGCGTGAATGTATACCCATATACATTTTGAAGTTCAGCAAAGTTTAAGAAATCAGGCAAGGATTTTTCGTAAAGAATACGAGTATTTTTTTTTTCAAATAAATTTTTTCGTAGTATGGCTAAAATGGGTGCTATTTTTGAGTCGAAACTAATCACGTTTTCTGCAGGTAAGTGATTGTACTGCGCAATAGACCATTCTAATATACACGACAAGGGATGCCCTAATCGGATATAATCGAAAGCGGTTGGTAAGTTATTTAATGTAGAGGTCTCAAGATTATTTTTTTCAAGAAGCAACTCAAATCGCTCAAGAAATTGAGATTTAGCTTGGCGCTCATCGTATATATCTAATCTATGGGTAGTTAGACTAAGCCAATCGTTTGGTAGATTTTTTAGTACTGTTTTGAGCTTTTGTATCACACTTTTTTGTCCCATTCTTTCTTGCATATGATATGGCCGACAAGATACATTAATTAGAAATTTTAGGAAAGTGTGAATTCATCTTTATTTCTCAATAAACCTTACCTCTACACGTCTATTCAGCTTTCTGCCTTCTTTCGAGGAATTATCCGCAATGGGAACTTTTTCGCCAAAGGCCTCAATGACTATTCGATCTGAACTAATTCCGTTTGCAATTAAGAAATCTCGAACTGCTGATACTCGATTTTTCGACAACATGATGTTGTAGTTTTCGGGCCCCTGTGCGTCGGTATGTCCTTTCAGTGCAATTTTTAGCTCACTTTTTGTGTTCATGATGTTGACAATCGATTCGAGTGCACCAAATGAAGCTTTCTGAACGATTGCTTTATCAAATTCAAACAGGATATCTTTTTCAACTGGGACAAAGTCTTTCTTTTCAGCTTTATTTTGTTTGACTTCCACTACCTCCTCAATAGCAGCCTCAATATATACCGTATCTACTCGCGTAATTACGATTGTATCCAGTGCTGGAATTTTCGTTATTTCTTCATTTCGCAATGTATTCGTTGTATCTGGTATTTCTTTTTTTATTTCTGTTATTTCTGGTTCAGGTTTTATTTTCTTTTTACAAAATTTAATCCCGAGGATAATCTCGTGTGAACCAGAACTGTATGAGGCAATATTTGACATAGGTGTTTCATAAGCATAGCCTATAAAGAATAAATCTTGAACTTCAATTCCAGCCCTTGCAATTAAACCAACTGACGTCCTGTAGCCAATTCCGCCAAAAATATATTTTTTATATGTAGCATCCGCGTTGATATCCAGCTGATAACCATTATTGGTTCCTTTGGTGTATATCGATGGAGTTAATATCCAATTCGTGCCAATTGGTTGGTTGTATGCAACCAAACCATTGAAGTGTCTTCGTAGTCCAAACCCATCAACTCCCGAAAAAGACAAATTACTTGTGGATTGGATCAATTGTTGTGAGCCAATACCAATCTCTAGATTTTTCCATTGATATAGAAGACCAATATTTGAATTGACTGTTCCACCAGCTTGCTCACCACCTTCAATAATTGGATCACCGGCATCAAATGCAATTGCATCGGAGGCGTCTATACGATATTGATTATATCCAATGGATGCACCAAGCCGAATATTATGATTCTTTCTAATGCTTAATCCATAGGATAGAGATCCCATAGCGGATACCTGCTGAATCATTCCAATTTGATCGACAAGAACTTGCCCTCCAACTCCCATAGATTTGCCAATTAAACTATTGGCGCTTATCATGCTTGTAAGTGGGGCACCTTCCACCTGAACCCATTGGTTGAGATGAGAGAAATTAATTTGTGTGCATCCACTCGCACCGGCATAGGCGGGATTAATTGCGTATTTATTATACCCATATAGATTGCGCTGTGGCGTTTGTTGGCTGAAAGAAACCAACGATAGTAAACAGATACTAAGTGAAATGATTTTTTTCATGGTTTCTTATTTTTTAAGTCTTAACAAATTAATAGATCCATTATAATCGGTATCGCATCCCGTTATCGAATAATAGTAAACTCCATCGGGAAGTTCCTCGTTATCTTTTGTCCCTGTCCAAGTATTTTCATAATTGGGTGAATCAAAAACAAGCTGGCCCCACCGGTTATATATCTGAACTCTGCAGCCCGCAATCCTATCGGGGTATTTTACATTCCAAGTATCATTTATGTTATCCCCGTTTGGTGTTACAATATTGCTGATTTCCTGGTCGCAGAATCCCACGTTAAGCTTTAGTCTTACTATTGAATCACATCCGTCAGACGCTTGAATAGTATCGTAGTACACACCACTTTCTGTTAGTACGGTTCCATTAAAGTCGTATGTTTCATCGCTACAAATCGAAACATCTTGCATATAACCCACCGGAGGTTCAGTGACGAAAAGAGATAAATAAACAATTGAGTCACATCCTAGGGGAGTCGTTAAAGTTTCCATGTACACACCCTCAGTAGTGATTGTATTGCCATTGAAGTCATATGAACCACCCATACAAATGGTAATCTCATCGCTGGCGGTAATGGTCGGTAATAAAAATAGCGTAGAGGTAACAATGCTATCACAGCCATTGTTATTTGTCAGCGTATCTACATATATACCTTCGGTATTGTAAGTACTGGATCCTACATCAATAGAAGCTCCTGTACAGATTGTATATTCTGGATTACTTGCGGTGTGCGGTAAGATTGTAAGCTCCGTAATTACAGTGCTATCACACCCTTGCGGAGTGACGTATGTGTCTGAATAAGTCCCTGCCTCTGTTTGATCAGCTCCCTCTAAGAAAGCCGTTTCCCCTGCACAAATTGATAAGTTGACATTATTGGTTGTTGGTTCACATGGGTTTCCACAATTTGATGCATCAAATGTAAACCCAACCGAACATGCACCATCTGTTATATCAACTGAATATATACCGGCTGTTGGAGCTAAAAATGTGTAACCTGCACCAGGACTTACTTGCCCTTGTTCTACAATTTCTCCTAATGGGCTTGTGATTGTGAATTCATAAGGAGTACCATAAAAACCATTTAACCCACCGTCAGCAATAAAGGTAACTGTACACGTTGCGTCATCATATGCATAAACAGGTGTTAGTTCTTGAAGGTAAACAACAGGTTGTCCATCCGAGGCAGTTGAAGTGAAACATGAAAATTGCCCCCAATCCGAAGAAATATCCGCTGCCGGAGACAAGTAATATACCGTATTCAATAATGGATTTCCAAACGTTCCTGAGCCATCTGTATTGTTCGTAAAACTGCCTGAACCTTCTAACGAGGCGATAATTGAATTTTCGATTCCTGAACCTGAAACCGGAACAGGGATAGGATTTTGATTGTGTAATATGTAACCAGGGGAGAGGCAATCTGGGAAACTCGCCGTAGATTCTCCTATTCCATTTAACATTATACTCGGTGTATAGCTATCTGAGTAGCATATAAAGCTTGTATCTTGGTCCGTGGTTTGGATGATATTTCCATTTGCTAGTGCAATTTCAGACATCCCAGCATCACTTTCTACCTCCTGAATGTATTCGATGATATATTGACCTTCATCTCCCGAGGAGCCTCCATCAATTTGAATTGCATATACGGTACCTGGCGTCATACAGCAAGCTGACTCTTGGTTTCCTTCAAATCCTGCTTGTCCCTGAATGATAGGCGTAATCAAAGGTGTTGATTGCGTTCCATCTTGTGTATAGGTGGCAGGTCCTAGACCTCCATAACAATCTGTTCCATTGAGAAGCTCATAAATATTGTAACGAACGGTATCTAATCCGACATAGGCTCTAACGCTGATCTCAACAGCTCCTGATGGCGGGGCTGTAAAGTAATGCCAAACTGTTTGGTTTGCGCAATTTGCCGGATTTGTTGAAGCATCGGGTTCTCCTGCGAGATATTCCTTACATGCTAAAACATTACTTCCCGAAACTGCTTGAAAGGTAGGATCAGTTCCTGAAAGTATGACCGGGACCTCATATAATGTATCTTGAAGTGCGAGACAGAGAATATCATTGCCGGGAGAGTTGAACGAGGGATCTGCAACGCTTGGGTCATAGAGCCAACTGTTCATTTCTGTAGATGAAAAGGGGTCGAGAATATTTGCAGGGTCAATCATTCCGTAATAATTATAGCCTGGCTCGAGACAATAATTGGAGACAATTGCACTTTCATTTCCACCAAAGAATCCATTCAGTCCTCCCTCAGCTCCGGATAAAAATTCAAGGTTCGCGCAAGTGAAGTCAGTTGGTGTTCCCGGTGCGAATCTTTTATCAAATCCATATAAAGCATTGTGTTCTGCATATAAAATACTCCCGTAATCTGCCTCAAAAACGATTCTCCCTGAGTTTGGCGCTGTAAAATTTAACCATATGCTTTCATTCATATTTCCATTATTCTGTGCCCCTTGATCGTAATCATATGCGTGGAAATTATTCGGGTTTGTCCCATTGGTAGAACCACCAGTTTCACCTCGGTCATTTCCAGAATTAAATGCACATTCAAAGTCAATTGTTGTTGTTTGTGTATCGCCATTTGAGGCACTTATAGGATTTGTGCCAATGATAACATTTCCTGATTGACAGGGTATATCGTCTCCTGAACCCGAGCTACCTCCAACATCATTAACGCGCACCTCTACAAGACCTGATTGGTCATTTCCATCAGATGCCATCTGAACGTAGTAGGTCTCACCAGCAATTAATTTGGTGTAACTGATTAACGGAATTGGATTACATGCATCAAAGGTAAGCTGAGCCTCAGGGTCAATACCCAAAAGATCTACACCATCAGCGAATTCAATATGCGAAAGGTATTGGAATTTATCCTTTATTAAATTTCCCGAAATAGGTTGGAGTCCGGCAGAGCAGTCCTGTCCATCGGCAGCATGGTATAATTGAAAATATGTACCAATTTCGGTTCCGCCAAGATCAGTTGTGATTTCCACTGAGCCGCTTCCTGGAGCGACGAATTTAAACCATGAGGAGGCATTTGTATTGTCAACATCTCCTGCGTTTGGTTCTCCCGGTTCAAGAGTGGCACTGGAGCAAACCGCCACATTGTAGCTGGTATTTGTATTTACCAAAAGTGCATCGCAGATATTATCGGGTAGTAAAGTAACTCCTGTTGCTTCGATAACTGTTACCTCAAACACAATCTCGTAATTTTGAGTGCCGCAACCGCCTCCTGTTCCGGATGCAGAAAAAGTAGTTAGACTTGAACCAGGTGTGCCGGAAACTGGGATACTAACATTTTGAGGTCCAGTTTGTAAGTCGGAAAATCCACCAGTTAAATCCCAATTAAAAAAAGGGTCGTCATTTTCGTAGGCTTGCCATGAAATATTTATTTGAGAAGGAATATCTGATGGACAGGCATAAAGATGATTGAAGAACAGGTCATTGGGGCTGATTGTCCAAGGACCATTGTTATTGTTGTTGTTCTGGAAGTTGAATTCTCCTGTTAATCCAAAAGCAACGGGGTTATTGTTAGAAAACCCTAGAGTATTGTCTGATGCTGCATATTCAAAAGCATAATCAGAATCACCTGTAATGTTAAACACGAGGTTATCACAATCTATATTTTGTAGAACAGATACACTTACTGTACGGACTTCAATATAGACTTGGGATACTAAAGCTTGAGAAATAAAAATGAAAAAGGCAAAAAATGCCCAGTGCTTGGGGGTAAAGGGTTTACACATAAAAATAGTTTAGTTGTAGGTTTGGACTACACAACTAATATACTATTAATTTAGGACTGAAGAAAGTACAAAAACTGCAATGTTTTTATAATAGCATTGCTACTGGATTCTCTAAAAATTTCTTGAAGTCCTGCAAGAAGGCTGCACCGGTAGCACCATCTACGACACGGTGGTCACATGATAAGGTAACCTTCATTATATTGCCGGGAACAAGCGTGCCGTCTTTTACCACGGGAACCTGCTTTATCCCACCGATCGCCAAAATACAGCTGTCCGGAGGATTAACGATAGCCGTGAAGGATTCAATACCGAACATACCTAAATTTGAAATGGTAAAGGTATTACCTTCCCAGTCACTTGGCTGAAGCTTTTTATCTTTTGCTTTTTGTGCAAAGTCCTTGACCTCTGCTGAAATTTGCATGAGTCCTTTTGTATCGGCAAACTTTATGACAGGCACAAGTAGACCATCTTCCACAGCTACGGCTACACCTATATGTACATGTTCATTTCGGCGAATAAAATCACCCATCCAAGCGCTATTTACATTTGGATTTTTCTTTAATGAATGCGCTACGGCTTTCACAACCATATCATTGAAGGAAACTTTTACGTCTTCCATTGCATTCATGGCTTTTCTTGAGGCAATAGCATTGTCCATATCAATGTCTAAGGTGAGGTAGAAGTGTGGGGCAGTAAATTTACTGTCAGCCAATCTTCTTGCAATGGTCTTACGCATTTGGCTGACTGTTTCATCCCTATAAGATTCTGTTCCTACTGGTGCGGCTGAAAATTGTGCCGCGGGTGCTGCTGGCGTGAAGGGTATGTAATGCTCAATATCTCTTTTAATAATTCTTCCGTTATCACCAGAACCTTGAAGTGTATTGAGGTCTATACCTTTTTCCCTGGCAAGTTTTTTAGCAAGGGGGGAGGCAAATATTTTATCATTCGAGCTAGGCGAATTTGGTGCTTCGGGTTCCGGAGTGGGAACATCAGTCTTTTTTGGTTCAGGTGTCGCATCTACAGCGGGTGCTTCAACTTTATTTTCTTCAACAGGCGTAGGAGTTTCTTCCGGTTTTTCGCCAGTGTCTGCATTCTTAAGAATTTCAGCGATATCCTCGTCTTTCGCTCCGATTACAGCCAATACTGAGTTTACCGGAGCAGTACTTCCTGTTTCAACGCCGATATGTAATAGAACACCATCGTAGAAAGATTCAAACTCCATTGTTGCTTTATCAGTTTCAATCTCTGCCAGAATTTCTCCCTCTTTGACCTCTTCACCGACTTTCTTGTTCCAAGCAGCAACTACACCCTCCGTCATGGTGTCGCTTAATTTCGGCATGTAAACTATTTCCGCCATAATGAATGCTATTAATTAATTTTCTTTAATGTAAGGGTAATCTTTCTGAATATATACATCTTGATACAGCTCTTCGGCCTCTGGGTATGGTGAGTTTTCCGCAAATTCAACAGACTCTTTTACTTCATTTTTTACCCAATCGTCAATTTCTGCAATTTCGGAGTCCTTGAGCCATTTATTTTCTTTAATGACATTTAGTACATGAAGGATAGGGTCTTGTTCTATCCATTCGGTCACTTCCTCTTTTGAACGATACTTCTGTGGATCAGACATAGAATGTCCTTTATACCTATATGTTCTGATATCTAGGAGCGTTGGGCCATTACCTTTCCTTGCTCGACTTGCGGCTTCCTCAATGGCCTCATGAACAGATTCTGGAAGCATGCCATTTACAACTTTCGAGGGCATTTCATATGACAAGCCAATCTTGGATAGGTCAGTTACATTCGTCGTTCGTTCTACAGAAGTACCCATCGCGTAGTTATTATTTTCAATGATAAATACAACAGGTAATTTCCACATCATGGACATATTAAATGTCTCATGCAAGGCTCCCTGACGAACAGCACCATCTCCCATGGAGACGAAGGCCACATTTTTAGTGCCGTTGTATTGCTCTGCAAAGGCAACTCCGGCCCCCATGGCAATTTGAGCACCAACGATTCCATGACCTCCCATGAAATTTTTCTCTTTATCAAAAAAATGCATGGATCCACCTTTTCCCTTGGAGCATCCTGTGGTCCGCCCATAAAGTTCGGCCATTAGTATCCTTGGATCAGTTCCTAGCGCAATCGGATGTCCATGATCTCTATAGGCGGTCATGTGTTTGTCACCTTTTTGACACGCACTTGCTGTTCCTGCAACAATCGCCTCTTGCCCAATGTAGAGGTGACAAAAACCTCCAAATTTTTGTTGGATGTATAATTGACCTGTCTTCTCTT
>CAJWAO010000013.1 GCA_913020765.1 uncultured Flavobacteriales bacterium
TTGTGGAGGTACGGGGAGTTTTCTCATCGAAAATGCTAAAAGAAAAAAAGCTGATATTTTCATCAGTTCTGATCTGAAATACCACGAGTATTTTGATGCAAATGAGGAACTTATTATCGTAGATATTGGACATTATGAAAGCGAACAATTCACTGTTCACCTCATATATGAAAATCTTAAAGAAAAATTTAGTAACTTTGCCCTCCATTTAACTGAAGTAAATACGAATCCAGTAAAATATATTTAATATATGTCAGCAACTCCGACTAAAGCTAAAACAGAAAGTAAAACGAAGACCAACAAAGCTGCGAAGGTTTCTAAGACCGCCGCAAAAAAAGATGGAACTGTAGCAGAAAAATTAGATGCCCTGCATAATTTACAGAAGATTGACTCTGAAATTGACAGAATTAGAATCATCCGAGGCGAACTTCCGCTTGAAGTTGAGGACTTGGAAAACGAAATTATTGGTCTTGAAACAAGAACAGGTAAATTTCAAGATGAAATTGATGAACTTCAGCAAGACATCTCAAACAGAAAAATTTCTTCAAAAGAATCGGATGCAGCGATTCTTAAATATAAAGAAAGACAGAATAATGTTCGAAACAATAGAGAATATGAATCACTTTCCAAAGAAATTGAATTCCAAGAATTGGAAATTAAACTAAATGAAAAGCGTTCGAAAGAGGCTCTTGTTAAAATTGAGCACAAAAATGAGATACTAGCAGAAGCAACGGAGCGACTAAATACAAAAAAAGCAGAGCTTGAGAATAAAAAAGCAGAGCTTGACAATATTGTAAGTTCTACGCAAAAAGATGAAAACAAATTAATTAAGGCATCAAAAGATGCTAAGAAAAATATCGAAGACCGTCTTGTTGTTGCCTATGAAAGATTAAGAGGAAATGCCAAGAACGGTTTGGCTGTAGTACCCCTAATTTACGGCGCAAAATCCAAATCAGGACATAGAGATGCTTCTTGTGGTGGTTGCTTCAATAAGGTTCCACCTCAAAGAGAACTTGATATTGTTACGAAAAAGAAAATAATTATTTGTGAGCACTGCGGGCGAATATCTATCCCAACTGAGGAGGAAGCTACAGCATAGTGTTTAAAACTTGAAATAAAGCGCCTCTATGTGGCGCTTTTTTTATGCGCTCATTAGTTGAGTGCAAAATTGATATGTAACGCTTCAAGTTTTTTTAGCAGTTCATTCGTAGGGTTCACCATTATACTTCGAGAAGGAAGCGCTACTTGAATTTTTTCAAGAGGATCGTAAACTGAAAAGCGAACACGACAATTACCTTTCACCTCATTATCCATTAGTACATTCTGTAAATCCTGTATGAGTGCTTTATTCACTGTTGATGCAGGAAGTTTGATTTCAATGTTTTTTGCCTTCCTTTCTCGGAGACCTTGCAAAAGCTCCATACCATGAACCACAAATTCTATCTCTTTTTTCCATCTGGTCTTTTCAATCCGACCTTTTATGATCAGAAAAGTGCCAGGTTCCATAAAATGCTTAAACCTTAAATAATTTTCCTGAAATAAATTCAGTCGAAAGCTCTCGTAATAATCTTCAATGATAAGGGTTCCAAAACCATCTCCCTTTCGCGTAATTCGGTGCTCGCTAGAGGTCACAACGGCAGCAATCATCAAATCTCTTCCTTCGTGTTCTTGTAATTCAGAAAGTATTCTAATATCACCTTTACAAAAAGAATCAATTTCAATTCGAAAATCATCCAAGGGATGACCTGATAAAAAGACCCCAACAACTTCTTTTTCCTTGTTTAAGCGATATACACTAGACCAAGGCTCAGAAAACGGGATTTTCGGTTCAGGTGTAGCAACCTCATCCGACATATCAAAAATGACCATTTGACGCTTGCCCAGTTGGTCTTGATAATTTCTTCCAAAGGAAATAACTTGCTCAACAAATGGCCTCGAAGCTCCTTCTTGAACAAAGTACTGGCTTCTGTGGATCTCCTTGTTCAGAGAGTCTATGCCTCCAGCATAAATGAGACTTTCAAAAACCCTTTTGTTACACAGTCTCAAATTTACACGCTTGGCAAAATCAAAGACTGACGTGAACGGCCTTTCCTTTCTCACAGAAACAATCTCATCAATAGGACCGCTACCAAGTCCCTTTACAGCCCCTAAACCAAAGCGTATTGCACCCTGCTTATTGATGGTAAATGTCTCGTTAGACTCGTTAATATCGGGGCCAAAAACAGGAATTCCCATACGCTTACTTTCTTCCATAAAAAAGGTCACTTGCTTGATATCATTCATATTATTACTGAGCACAGATGCCATATACTCCGCAGGATAATTGGCCTTTAAATATGCAGTTTGATACGCTACCCAGGCATAACAAGTTGAATGGGATTTATTGAAAGCATATGAGGCAAAGGCCTCCCAGTCCTTCCATATTTTCTCTAATGTATCTTTGCTGTGTCCCTTATCCTTTGCTCTATTTAAAAAGGCAGGTTTCATTTTATCGAGAACACGTCGATCTTTTTTACCCATCGCCTTCCTTAAGGTATCCGCCTCACCTTTCGTGAAATCTGCTAGCTTCTGAGAGAGTAACATCACTTGCTCCTGATACACAGTTATACCATAGGTTTCTTTTAAATATTCTTCGCAATCAGCAAGGTCATATTCAATGTCTTCATCACCATGTTTTCTTTTTACATAGGACGGGATATATTCCATCGGTCCTGGACGATACAGCGCATTCATTGCGATCAAGTCCGCAAATTCAGTAGGCTTGAGTTCCTTTAGATACTTCTGCATACCCGTAGATTCATATTGAAAAATACCAACTGTTTCCCCTCGCTGAAAAAGCTCATATGTAGCGGTATCATCAATTGGAATTTGATCTGGATCAATTTTTATTCCCTTAGTTTGTTCAATATACTTAATGGCATCCTTGATTAATGTCAAAGTTTTTAGCCCAAGAAAATCCATCTTCAATAAACCAGCATTTTCAGCTACCGAGTTGTCGTATTGAGTGCATACCAAATCTGAATCTTTCGCAGTTGCCACAGGAACAAATTTTGTCAGGTCGTCAGGGGTAATAATTACTCCACAAGCATGAATACCCGTATTTCTGACAGAACCCTCAATCTCTTTGGCTTTTCGCAATACCTCGGCCGACAAAGTGCTTTGCTTATATAATTTTCGAAGGTCTCTTGCTTTGGCGATTTCTTCCTGATTTCGAAGTTTGTCGATGAGGTCACTTTCATCCATGTCAAAAAGCTTATTTAAAGAAATATCGGGAAGCATCTTGGCCAATCTATCCGCTTCAGATAACGGAAGGTTCATTACCCGGGCAGTATCCCGTACTGCAGATTTTGCAGCCATCTTTCCGTAGGTAATGATTTGAGCAACCTGATTGGCACCATATTTTTCAATAACATAGTCAATTACCTTGGCTCGACCTTGATCATCAAAGTCAATATCAATATCTGGCATAGAGATACGATCCGGATTTAAAAACCGCTCAAAAAGTAAGTCATACTTAATTGGATCAATATTGGTAATTCCAATTGAATAAGCTACCACAGAACCCGCGGCAGATCCCCTTCCAGGCCCAACACTAACACCCATGTCACGGGCAGCATTGCAAAAGTCTTGTACAATTAGGAAGTATCCAGGGTAACCGGTGTTTTCAATTGTTGAAAGCTCAAAATCGATTCTCTCCTTTAAATCATCATCAATTTCCGTATATCTTTTTTTGGCTCCCTCATAAACGAGATGTCTCAAAAATGCATTCTCGCCTCTTTTACCTCCATCTTTTTTATCCTCAGCTGAAATAAATCGACTGGGAATATCATATTCAGGCAACAACACATCTCTTGCCAAAGTATACGGAGCGCATTTTTTAACAATTTCTTCTGTATTCAACAAGGCTTCAGGTAGATCTTGAAATAACTTTTTCATTTGATCAGAGGACTTAATATAGTATTCGTCATTTTCGAGACCATAACGAAAACCACGTCCGTATCCTTTTTTTGTTTCAACAAGCTGATTATCTTTCACGCAGAGTAGAACATCGTGAGCAACTGAATCTTCCTTTTCAACATAAAAGGAAGTATTGGTGGCAACAAGCTCTACTTTGTGTTTTCTTGCAAGTCTGACCAAGGCGGGATTTAGTCTGGATTCAACTTCTAAACCATGTCGAGTCAATTCAATGTAAAAATCCTCCTTAAAGACGTTCTTCCACCAAATTAATGCCTCTTCCGCTTGTTTCTCACCAACATTTAAAATCAAGTTAGAGATCTCCCCTTTGATTCCGCCTGACAGCATAATGAGGTTCTCCTTGTGCGCTTGCACAACTTCTCTATCAATTCTCGGAACATAATACATACCCTCAGTATATGCAATGGAGGCAAGCTTAATTAGATTTTGATAACCCTCTTTGTTTTTGGCCAGCAAAACCATCTTACTTCCATTATCCTTTTGAGTTTTATCATTGCGATCTCTGCATACGTTAAACTCACAACCGATAATCGGTAAAATTTCTTTCTTGTTATATCCCCTTCCCTCCTCTTCTGCTTGTAATTTTTCCGCACGGATACGTTTATTGATCTTATTCGCTGCAGCCTCAAAGTGAAATGCTGCCATCATATTACCCGAATCTGTCAAAGCAATGGAATGCATTCCATGCTCAAAAGCTTTTTCAAGGATCCCAGAAACCTGCGCTGTAGATTGAAGAATGGAATATTGAGAGTGGTTGTGTAAATGAGTAAAGGTATAGTCTTTAAGTTGCTGAATACCAACTTTACTATCTTGATTACCGCTAGTATTATCCTTATGATCGACCGCTTTTCGCAGCTTCTCACTTTCGGCTTTTAAGTTAAGATGTTTTAAACCAATGGGCCGAATTGTCTCAGGATTAGCTGCTGAATAGTTAATGAAATATTCATCTGCTTTCTTTAGTTCAGTAGCGGTAAAGGTTTTTAGCCTAATCAATTCTAGGAAGCAACGGCTCGTGGCCTCGACATCCGCTGAAGCATTGTGTGCCTCTAAAAACTGAGATGCAAAAAGATGCTCATGAAGTTCTGATAAGGTAGGTAATTTAAAACGACCTCCTTTTCCTCCAAGTAATTTACAAAGGTTAGCTGTTTTCTCTGTACATGTATCCAAGATAGATTTTTCTGTCCATTCGGTACTTTGCTCAGAACGAAAGAACTCACAACCCAATGTCTTGACATCGAAATTGACATTATGACCTACCAAAAATGTCGATTTAGTAACCGCATCTTTGAATAAACTCAGCCCCTCAGCCAGTGGTATTCCATTTTTTGCAGCAAGTTCAGTTGAAATCCCATGGATTTTTTCCGCTCCATAAGGAATATCAAAACCATCTGGTTTTATTAAAAAATCTTTGTGCTCAATAAGTGCGCCATTATCATCATGCAGCTGCCAGGCGAGCTGAACAACACGAGGCCAGTTATCCACATCACTTATGGGCTCGTAGTAACCTTTTGTTGGCAGACCTGTTGTTTCGGTATCAAAAATGAGGTACATTAAAATTCTCTTTGTAACATTAAAGATAAAGAAATCAATGCGCGACTTTCAGAGTGTTGAAAACTATTTTTTGTAATTTTTATCGGTAAAAAAGTCATTATCTTATGAATAAATATATCTTATCAATCGATGCAGGTACAACAAGCTCACGCGCACTAATATTCGATAAAAGCGGGAAGGAAATAGGCAAGGTTCAGCATGAATTTACGCAGTACTTCCCAAAGGAAGGCTGGGTCGAACATAATGCAACTGAGATTTGGATCAGCCAGAAACTGGCAATTCAAGAAGTTCTTTCTTTAACGGGTATATCAATCAACGAAATTGCCTCAATCGGAATTACAAACCAAAGAGAAACAACAGTGGTTTGGAATAAAAATACAGGTGAACCAGTATATAATGCGATCGTTTGGCAAGATAGAAGAACCGCGGAATTTTGTAAGGGTCTAAAAAATCAAGGGATGGAACCCATGATTTCTGAAAAAACCGGATTGCTCCTAGACCCTTATTTTTCAGGTTCAAAAATCCGATGGATTTTAGAGAATATCCCAAATCTTAGAGCTAAAGCAGCGGCGGGTGAACTTTTGTTCGGAACTGTAGATACCTGGCTCATATGGAAGCTAACTAACGGGAAAAATCACATTACTGATTCAAGCAATGCAAGTAGAACAATGCTTTTTGATATTCACAAAAACCAGTGGGATGACGACTTAATCGAGCTTCTTGAGATACCAAAAGTAATGCTCCCCAAAATTGTTTCTAGCTCAGGTTTTTTGGCTGAGGCTAGACTTGAAGAATGGGAAAAGGCGATTCCTATTTGTGGTATTGCGGGAGATCAACAAGCCGCCTTATTCGGACAATTATGTTTTCAAGCGGGCGATGTTAAAAACACCTACGGAACAGGTTGTTTTTGTATGATGAATACTGGAACAAAAGCAGTGGCCTCTAAAAATAAAATGTTGACAACTATTGCCTGGGAAATAAACGGTAAAATTGAATACGCATTAGAAGGTAGTGTCTTTATTGGAGGGGCCTTAATTCAATGGCTAAGAGATGGATTAGAAATCATCAGTAAAACAGAAGAAATAGAAAACCTAGCCCGATCAGTAGATGATAACGGAGGGGTTACATTTATTTCCTCTCTCACGGGAATTGGAGCACCATATTGGGACCCTGAAGCCAAGGGAGGCATATTTGGTATTACCCGTGGTACGAAGAAAGGTCATATCGCGAGAGCAGCACTTGAAGCAATAGCCATAAGATCAGCAGAAATAATTAATGAAATGCAAAAAGACTCGGGTGATAAATTTTCTACGCTAAAAGTAGATGGTGGAGCAAGCATGAATGAGCTCCTTATGCAAATACAGGCCAACATTTTATCTACAATTGTCATTAGGCCCAAAACAACAGAAATAACGGCACAAGGTATTGCGTTTTTAGCGGGCTTGGGATGTGGATTTTGGAAGAGTCAAGAATCTCTAAAATCACTTTGGATAAAGGATAAAGAATTCGTTCCAAATACAGATGAACAAAATCAGAAAATGCTCAACCTATGGAATAAGCGCATAGAAAAGATTCTGCAGTAGTAAGATTTATGTCTAACTTTGAATCAAAAGATTTATGACACCATTTATCGCTGAGTTAATAGGAACATGCATCCTTATTGTTTTTGGAGCCGGAGTAGTATCTAATGTCTCATTAAAGCGTACGGAAGGAGGAAAAGATCCAAAGTGGATTTTGATTACTATGGCCTGGGGGTTTGCAGTTTTCATTGCAGCATTCATTACTGCCGATATTAGTGGAGCGCATCTAAACCCTGCTGTAACGATTGGTTTAGCCGTAGCCAACAAATTTGACTGGGCAATGGTTCCTATGTATATTGCGGCACAAACAACGGGCGCAATGATTGGCAGTTTCTTAAATTATCAGCTTTACTATGACCAATTTAAGCTTGAAAAAGATGAGCTCACTTTTCGCGGCTGCTTTTGTACTGCCCCAATGATTAGGAACACGCCAAGGAATTTATTCAGTGAGGCATACGGAACTTTTTTCCTCGTATTTGTTATTTTCTATATCGCCAAACCTGAACTTCAAATTGAGGGCATAGAAAAACTACAATATGGAATTGGTTCTTTGGATGCATTACCTGTTGGCATATTAGTTTGGGCGATTGGAATGTCCTTGGGAGGAACAACAGGTTATGCAATTAATCCTGCGCGTGATCTAGGTCCAAGAATAGTGTATACGCTTATTAGAGGCTCAAAAGCACAATCAAACTGGAGCTATGCTTGGATTCCTGTAATTGGGCCCATTATTGGAGCAGTGCTTGCAGGATTTTTGTTCAACGCTCTTCTTTAAAGACACGTTTGATAGATCCAATAGTTAATTGATCTAAAGGTCAATCTCCTCAGTAGCTTCCTCCTCAATCGCTTCAAAATCAAACTTAGCTTTTTTACTCTTGTCGCTTCCTGCGTAATTCCAATTCCAGGTAACCCCTACTCTAAGTGGATGAACGGCTTTGGTATATGCACCTGTCTTGAACATTGTTGTCAAGCCGTAAGTTCCAAATAACCCAAAAGCCCCATAACCAATTCTTAAGGATGCATCTAGAAAAATTGGATTCATATTATATTTTGCACGTCGAACGTTGGTGAATCTATCTCCGTTATCATACTTTCCTTTCAAGGTCGTACTTGACGCAAACCTCACACCTCCAACAACACCCGCATTGAAATAAAAACTCTTTTTTCCTTTTACTTTCGTCGCAAATTCAAGCAATAAGGGAATGGTAAAATAATGGGCTGAAAGGTAGTTTCGTTTGATTTCAGAGATGTTTTCTTCTTCTTCATTAATCATATCACCAAAAACATTTTCTTCATCATAACTCAATCTATAGTTGTTACGAAATTCAATGTTTATATTTCGGTAACCAAACCCCGTCGTCAATCCCAAATACTGCTTAAATATCGGTAGTTTGTACTCAAACATATTGAATGAAAATGTCGTAGAATTGGCAATGTCATTTTCCCACCATGGATTGTCTAGCCAAGTCCCATCTGAAAAATCAGTTCCAAAATCTGCATTCAACAAAATCGTAGATCCGATATCCATACCGGCCCAGTGTGCCTCATATGACGGTTTATCACCTTTTTCATCGATTTCATTAAAAGAATTTGCTGACATATCGTCCTGAGCATGAATAGAAAGACATGAGAAGATTAAAAGGACTGAGCCTAAAGAAGAAAGTAATTTCATTTTTGTTTGTTTTTATTAATGCGTCCAAATATACACACTCTGTACGTAACAAAGTTTAGGCCAAATAAAAAAGCAGTGCTTTTAGCCAAAGCACTGCTCCATTTATTATTTAACAATCTACATCTGAATCAACAGTCTGAACATAAAGTTACGTCCTGCCTGAGGGTAATAGAAATTTTCTACTATTCTCTGTCCACCGGCAATATAACCCCAAGTATATCCATTATTTTGGTACTTGGCGTCCAAGATATTGTTGCACTGAATACCTAAAGTGATTGACTTGAAAACAAGGTCTTCAATTGTGTAATTTAGACTCACATTTGAATATGTGAAGGCATCGATTTTTCGGTCCTGATTTGACGTATTGTCTAGAAATTGATCGCCCACATATTTTGTCATCCAGTTTAATGCAAGACCATCTAGAAGTCTGTAAGTAAATCCGATATTTCCGATTACGTTGGGTGAAAAAGCCATATCCGTATTCTCGTGTTCAATTTGTGTCTGTTCGTAATTTGGATCATCATAATTATCGACATATTCAGTAAATGAAGCAATCTTATTTTCACTGAACGTGAATCCCGCATGGACATCGAACTCATCGATTGGTCGCACAATTGCTGCTAGCTCAATTCCGAGTCTATAGCTTTCGTCTACATTGATTCGAGTGTATGCACCCACGTCATTTATTTTACCTGTATTTATCAGTTGGTTTTCGTAATTCATAAAATAAATATTGGTACGCACCTGAAGCTTGGCGGCCTCAAAAGAATGTCCTAGCTCGAAATCCATTAAAGTCTCATGCTCTGGACGGCTTTGCATAGAGCTTTCTCTGAAATCCTTGCGAACAGGCTCTCTATTTCCAATACCAGCGCTCAGAAATAACCTGTTGTTTGCATCAAAAGTGAAAGAACCACCTATTTTAGGATTGATGAAATGATAAACCTCTTTTTGGTCTAAATCAATGAGGTTTCCAGAAACATCATCAAAACCACCAAAATTATAGTCAACATAGCGGTACTGAAGATCTGCATAGAGGCTCCAATTGTCTTTTACATAATCTGCCTTTAGGTATGAGCTAAATTCTGATTTCTGGGCATTATTGTCGTAATAGCGGTCGTAAATCTCACTCTCAGATGCATATCTTGCCCAAACAAGTTCACCGAAATGATCGCCTATGTAGGTATTTCCCGCTCCACCGAGCTGAAGGCTTAAATTTGAATTTACGGTATGAGATAGCGAATATACACCACCTACAAAATCGTTATCTAACCAGCGGCGGCGAATTAAATCTGTACTCGTCACAGTATCTGCTCCAATAATTACATTACTAAGCCCATACTCATTTAGGTTTTCGCCAAATTTATATTGCTCGTAATACCCTCTTCCTTTCGTGTAATGACCTGCAACGTTCAGCGTCGTTTTTGGGGAAAAAGTATGCGTAAAGTGAAGCTGGTAATTGTCCTGTTGGTAGTTGTCAACTTCATCCTGGTAGGTATAGTAGTTGTATGAACGACCAGACTGCAATAAATTTGTGCGTTCTGCATCCGACAAGTAATTTCTGTCTGCATAGGCATTCATCTCATCAACATCGCCATTAACGACACTTTCAGGAGTTCCATACCAAGATTGGTAAGTGCGTTCTTTACCACTAAAAGCAACAGCCTTGATCAATGATTTTTTTCCAACGTAAGAACCAGATAAATAAAAGGATTTCAGATTGGAACTAGCTCTATCAATAAACCCATCACTCAATACCCTTGACAAACGAACATCCATGGCGAATTTACCTCCGATTAAACCTGTTCCTGCACGTACTGAACTTTTCCAGGTATTAAAGCTTCCAACAGCGTTGTCTATTGTACCATAGGCTTCCTCGGAGATGTTATCAGTCTTGATATTTACACTTGCTCCAAAAGAAGCCGCCCCGTTTGTTGATGTACCCACACCACGCTGAACTTGGATATTGTCAACAGAGCCAACCAAGTCTGGCATATTCACCCACCATACGCCGTGGGATTCTGGATCGTTTACAGGGATTCCATTGATGGTCACATTGATTCGTTCTGCATCAACTCCTCGAATTCGCATTCCTGTATATCCGATTCCAGCCCCTGCATCTGATGTCGTCACGACAGAAGGCATTGTATTCAATAAAATAGGAAGGTCCTGTCCAAAGTTTTTACCTTCTAAATCTTCAGCCTTATCAATTTGTGTAGCTGAAGAAGGAACGATCTGAGGCCTTGTTGCATCTACCTGAACCGTTTCTAAATTTTGCACCTGCTTGAAGAGCTGCACCTTTAATTGTCCTGTTTTGCCTTCGATTGAAATTTCTTGCTCTGCATAACCCAATGCGCTCACAATAATCAGTTTCGAATCAGAAGCTATGTTCTCAATTTTGAAATTTCCCTCGAAATCACAAATGGTTCCTTTTTGCGACTGATCCACGCGTATTTTCGCAAAAGGAATGGCGATACCATCCTCAGATTTGACAACTCCGAAAAGTGTTTTTTGCGAAAAACCTAAAAGAACAAATAAAGAAAAGGAAAGAGTTAAAAAAACGCTTGTTTTCATTTTTAAAAAATTAAACAAGAACAAGGGGCCAATTCTTATTGGTTATAAATAATTGACTAGCTCGGTCATCTTCCCTGCGCAGGCATTATCCTAATCAGGTTCAATGGGTATAATCTCAGCCTTTCGGCACCCCTTAGAGACGGTGCAAAATTAATTATTTTTTAAAACACGACGTGGAAAGCTTAATAAATTTTATTTTCATATTATGAATTGGGAAGAATCAGATGGAAAACTAGTTAGAAATGTAAAATGCCAGAATTTTACAGAGGCGCTAAACTTATTGAATAAAATTGCAGTCATCGCCGAATCAATGAATCATCATCCAGATTTAAAAATCTACAGTTATAAATTTCTGAGTATTGAGGTCTATTCACATGATACGAACTCCATTACCGCGAAAGATTATGAACTAGCACAGGCACTAGATCATATTTTGGATAGGAAATAAGAGGATTATTTTTTTCAACTCTTTGACGACAAAAAAAGGGCTGGCTAACGCATAGTTAACCAACCCTTTTAAATGCTCTTTTTTTATATTAGAGACCAGTCATCACTGTCGTTTTTTTCTTGGTAACATTGAAACCAATGTTTATACCTGCAATACCCCCACCACCTCGAGAAGAATAAAAAATATTCACGGGTATGTTCAAGGCTCCTGACCTAAATGTTCTTCCAAAAGCCATCACAAACATGAAAGCTCCTTTTACATCCGCACGATCATCAAGGGTTTCTTCCATTGTATTCATTATGTCTAAATAATCTGGATTATTCATGTGCGAGTTATATGACTCTCCAGAATTCGGATTAAACTCGCCTTCCCAATAGTCTTGGTATTCACGTTGGGTCTGGTAATCACCATCCACGAATCTACCCATGGATGTTTTCGTTAATGTAAAACCAGGGCCGAAGGCAAATTCCCATGCCGAATCACCAAATCTAAAACCATTTAAAATGGATAATGTTGGTATAAATTTTCCTTGCTCCAATCCATTCACATTAAAGATAAACTCAGCGAGTGCAGAAAAATTATCTGTACCCACATATTGCGCCTCAAGTTGATAACCGATCATACTTACAGCAGGGAAAATATCTAATCCACCCTGAGACTTCGATCGATTCGCATATTCATAAAAAGCACCTGTCATAAAACCAACTCCAACACGAGGACCTGCATTACTCACCTTACCCACATTGGCTTTTGTAATGATGTCATTGTCGAACTTTAGTCGATCGCTGAGCTCTTTGTTCACTGGAATATCCAACATTTCTGTAAGTAAGACCTCAACCATTCTTTGCAGCTCTTTTTCTTGATTGGTGAATTCTTTTAAGCCCGACTTGTAGACTGAATTGTTCGCAACATCAATCATTTTGAGGGTGATCACAATTTTATTACCAAGTAAATCAAAGCTTCCCGTCATCATATAATTGGCACCCAGCTTTTGCCCAAATTCTACAAGGCATTTTTTACTTAAACAAGACGTTTTGTAAGCCTCATTAGAGTCATAGAGATCCTGCATGTCGAACTTATCATATACCGAATACTTATTAAGCTTTGAGAGTTCCAAGCGTATCATTTTAGCACACATTTCTGGTGTTGCATAAAGGCCTTCAACATTTGGATTGGCGACAGCAATAGATGAGTTTCCCTGTGCGACACCTCCCAAAGTAAAGGCAAATAGACATAGTATTAATAAAGTACTTTTCATTATATATATTTTTTAATTTCTTCACAAAGGAATAGAATTTATTCATATCACCGACAAAAAAAATATTTTTTTGAAGATATTTTTAAAAGACTATAATTTAAAATAATGCATTGATTTACAATAATTTAAATACTTTTAAAAAGGATATATATATTTAAAAATAAATTGAAGCCTATTTACTTCAAAAGCATATTTTATTTAAACTTTGGCTTTCAAATTAGATTAATATCATTCTATGGACTTAATTAAAGAAATCATCTTGACATTATCCGATCCAGATAAGAAAGAATTTGAGCAATTCATTTCGCGAAAACGTCCCGGAGCAATGAGAAAAGATGTCGACGTGTTTCGAAAGCTTTTTTCGTCATATAATGAAGGAAAAAAAGGCGAAATCGGTATGGTTGGCAACCAGAACTATCACGCAATTCGGAAGAGAATCGCAAAGTCACTTACAAATTTCATCATACTGAAGAAATCCATTTCGGAGCAAAAGGAAAACAAAAGAGATGGTATGATTTTAATGATTTCGTATTTCATTGAAAGAAAAAAATTTCAAGCTGCTTGGGACTTGCTAATCAAAGAGGAAAAAAATGCGGAAAAATCAAATAATGTAGATTTAAATTTAAAAATTCAGCGTCTTAAACTTAAAATATTACCATACTTCAACCAGGAGCTTTTCCCTGCAATAAAAGCGAAAATTCTTGACCTTCAAAGCAAGCAAGCAAAGCTAGACCAATTTCAATTGTATTTTATTCAAATTAAAAATGACCTGAAATTAAAAATTGCAGAAGGAAGTGTAGAATCACCGACTAAAATCATTAAAGGTGCACTCACTCAGTATGAAAATCTCAAGGCTGAATACAAAAACCCAAATATTCACTTGAAGGTTATTGAAATGATTCGTGCCGAATATATTGTAAATCGAAAATTCAAGGTTTTCGCTGAGGTAGCTCAAAAATATTATGATGAGTTTTCTGAGGAGGCATTCGAAGACCATGCGCAGATCAATACATACGCCCAAATTGAATACATTATGTCGTATACGTTCTTAAATACGAGAAACTTCAAAAAATCACTCTACCACCTTGCAAAATTGGAAGACCTCATGTCGAGAAGTGAAACAGTCAACCTAAATTACCGAGGCAAGAGAATGGCCATCTCAAGTTTTATTCAAGTATTTGATTATAAAATTGATCAAGCGATAAAGCAAACAGAAATATTCTTGGAAACTGAAATCAACAAATTAACGATACAAGAAAATTTAAATTTGTCCTTAAATCTTTCAGGTTATTATATCATTGTAGGGGATTACTCAAGAGCTATTCGGATTCTCAATTTCATGTCAGAATCTGATAAATACTATCAAAAGGAAATGGGTCGAGAGTGGCTGATAAGAAAAGAAATGATTTTTGCGATTGTTCAAACCTCAATTGGAAACACCGATTACAGCATTAAAATCATGAATGGAATTGAGTCAAAACATAAGGAGATGCTCGATGTGGACCAATACGGGATGGTTAGACACTTTATTAGTGCAATTAAAACGTACATCAAGAATCCACATGAGGCAGATCAAAAGATGTTATCACAATTTGAAGAGAAAATAAATCTGAGAAAAGAAAGGGTTTTCCGGGACCCACGATTGATTATATTCTATGCTTGGATGCGTTCCCGATACGCGAAAAGAGATGCTTACGAAATTTTAATGGAAGAATACAAGCAGATTGAATAACTGGCCTTAAATAAATGTAGCAATTATTTTCGCAATTTGAACAGCATTCGTAGCAGCTCCTTTTCTCAAATTATCGGTTACAATCCACAAATTTACAGTTCTGGGTTGAGACTCGTCCCGCCGAATACGGCCAACAAAAACCTCATTTTTGCCTTCAGCATGAATGGGCATTGGATAAACCTGCTTCGAGGGATCATCCATGACGACTATTCCTGGCATCGCAGACAAAACCTCTCTCAGTTCTTCAAGCTTAAACTCATGCTCAAATTCAACATTTACAGCCTCTGAATGCCCACCAACAATTGGTACACGAACCGCCGTTGCCGAGACATTAATTGTAGGGTCTAAGATTTTTTTAGTTTCATTGGTAAGCTTCATTTCTTCTTTTGTGTAGTCATTTTCAAGAAAAACATCACACTGAGGAATACAGTTTTTATCAATAGGATAAGAATAAGCCATATCTGACTCAATCCCTACACGCTCATTATTCATTTGCTTCACAGCTTTCACACCAGTTCCCGTTATAGATTGATAAGTGGACATGACAACTCTTTTGACTCGATACTTATCGTGCAGGGGTTTTAATACAAGGACTAGTTGAATGGTGCTGCAATTTGGATTTGGAATGATTGTATCGCTTTTGGTGAGTGTCTGACCGTTCACCTCTGGAACGATTAATTTTTTTGAAGGATCCATTCTCCATGCCGAAGAGTTGTCAATGACATAAGTCCCCTGTTCTGCAAATTTAGGCGCCCATTCCAATGATACTGAACCCCCCGCGGAAAAAATAGCAATATCTGGATTTTCCTTAAGTGCTTCATGCATTTCTACAACGGAATACTCCGCTCCATTAAATTGGATTTTGGAGCCTTTTGACTTTAATGAAGCGACCGGAATAAGTGTTGTGACGGGAAGCCCCATCTCCGTGAGAACTTTTAACATTACTTGACCAACCATTCCTGTTACACCAACAACTGCTACTTTCATCTCACTGTTAAATCTTTATTGAATCACAATCTGTGGGTGTAAAATTAATATATTTGAATACAATCGAGATATGCATTACAAATTAGCCTTTTTCCTCTTATTATCTTGCCATTCTATCTTTGCTCAAATCGCTGAAGATTTTTCAGATGGAGACTTTACAAATAATCCCACATGGAGCGGAACAACCTCGGATTATCAGGTGAATGGCGATGAAAGGCTTCAATCTAATAATTCCATAGCTGCTACCTCATATCTGAGTATCGAAAACAACCTCAACAATTCAGATGACAACGAATGGCGATTTTGGGTTAAGCAGGCTTTTTCACCATCCTCTGCTAACTTCGGAAGACTATATTTAACATCGGATAGTGAAGACCTTAGCAATTGTCAAAATGGCTTCTACATTCAGCTTGGAGAATCAGGCTCAATGGATGCAATTAGACTTTTCAAAATGAATGAGGGGAATTCTATTCTCTTGTGTAGTGGTATTGACGGACAAATCTCGACCAGCTTTGAAATTAACCTTAAAATAACTCGAGCGACAAACGGAGACTGGAAACTTTTTTGTGACCCGTCGGGAGGAACCAACTTTGTCCTTCTTTCCACTGCGAATGATATTAGCCCTTTAACCAGCAATTACTCAGGCATACTGAGCAACTATACTGTGAGTAATGCCAATAAATTTTACTATGACGATATTTATGTTGGTATGGAAGAAATTGATGAAACACCACCATCTTGTATTGATGTTTCGGTTCTTTCTGCAACTGAAATTGACCTACAGTTTAATGAACCGTTAGACGAGATGTCTGCAGAAGAGGAATCAAACTACACAATTTCTCCTACACTTGATATTGTTGAAGCGAATCTTGACGAGAGCAATACGAGTATTGTTCATTTAAATCTGGCAGAAGCCTTATTAAATGGTGCAGCATATACGCTGAGTATTGAAAATATTGAGGATTTGGAAGGAAATTCGTCGCAAAGCCAAAGTTTTGATGTGAGCTATCTTGTTGGTGAAATCCCAGAACATGGAGATGTTATTATAACCGAGATTTTTCCTGATCCAAGTCCATCAGTGGGACTTCCCGCCATCGAGTTCATTGAAATATTCAATACCTCCAACAAAATATTCGACTTATCGGAATGGAAAATAGAGGATGCGTCCTCAGCCGGAACCATTCAAGAGGGTTGGCTGTTGCCAAATAGCTATGGCGTTCTCACCGCCACCGCAAATATTGATTCTTTTCAGTCTTCATATCCAGTCACAAGTTTTCCAAGCCTAAATAACGCAGGAGACTCATTAAAGCTATATAATTCAAATGGGTTAAGACTCGACGAGGTGAATTACACAGATGATTGGTACCAAGATGAATCAAAGGCATCTGGAGGCTATACTTTGGAGCGGATTAATCTTATTGACCCTTGCTCAGATGCACTGAATTGGAGCGCCTCCAGCGCAATAAATGGCGGGACTCCAGGAAATCAAAATTCGATTTTTGACAATTCGGAAGACATTGATCCTCCGCTGATATTGAATACAATCGCACTCGATCCCAATTATTTACAAGTTGAATTCAATGAAGGAATCGATTCAAATTCATTAACAGACCTAATTTTCGAGGCCCAGCCAAATTTAACCATTGCCAATACGTACATGGAAAGTGCATATGCAAATGGTTTGATATTTTCATTTAACGAAAACCTCACGCCGAGTCAAACCTATTCTTTCTCGTTGAGCAACATAAGAGATTGCTGGCTTAACCCTTCAACACTGAGTGGCACATTTGCACTACCAGAGTTGGCAGAACCAGGAGACCTGGTAATCAATGAAATTCTTAGTAATCCATTCACAGATGGTGAGGATTGGGTTGAGCTGTTTAACAATTCAAATAAATTCATCGATCTTTACCAATGGCAATTTGCCAACTTTCAAGACGATACGCTAGATAATTTTGAGACCATCACTTCACATTACGTTATTCCTCCAAGCGAATTTGTTGTCGTTGGAGAAGATCCGCAATTCACTGTTGAAAATTACCCAAGCAACAATCCCAGCGTATTTTTGCAAAATGATTTACCCTCCTATGCCAATGATTCTGGTTCTGTAGTTTTACTGCAGGGTTTTGAGGTGATGGATAAGGTTTCGTATACTGAGGATTGGCATCTAAGTGTAATAGATGACCTAAACGGAGTATCATTAGAAAGAATAGATCCCAATGGAAATTCAAATGACCCCTTTAATTGGCATTCTGCTGCACAAGATATTGGATTTGGTACTCCGGGAATTAAAAATTCACAATTTATTGCTGCTGTCTACACAGGGGATTTCTCTTTCACAAGCCCTACCTTTTCTCCAGATAATGACGGATTTGAGGACGTGCTTCAGGTAAATTACGTACTCGAGAAAGAGGGCTTATTAGGACGTGTTCAAATATTTGATAACGCGGGAAGACCCGTAAAAGATTTATTTAGAAATCAATTACTAGGCTCTTCCGGAACGTTTACTTGGGACGGTATGAACCAAGATGGGCAGAAAAGTCCAATTGGAGCATATGTCATGGTATTTGAAGCTTTTTCAACAGATGGGAGTGTATTCTTTACAAAAATAAAGGCGTTTACCCTGGCCGGTAAAATCTAAATTTACTTACATGAAAAAAATACTAACACCTTGTTTTATTTTGCTCAGCATTTCAATTTTTTGCCAGGATTACAAAACTGCATTTGGGATTAAAGGTGGGTATCCAGGTTTTGGAAGCCTTAATGCAAAGCATTTTATTTCTGAAAGTTCAGCCCTTGAGGCCACATTCGGAGGTATTTCGCGTGAAAACTACGGGACTGGTGCTTTTTTTATTGTAGACTATGAAATTCAAAATAGTCTTGAATCCTATTTTTCATGGTATTATGGTGGTGGAGTGCTATTAGGATTTACGACTAAGAACCAAGAAAATACAACGCTTCAATTCGGAATCAATACCACGGTAGGTCTCGAATATTCATTTGAAGAGGTTCCGATCAATTGTGCCCTAAATATGGGTCCGTTAATATTTATTAGTCCCGAACCGAGGTTTAATTGGGGAGGAGGCCTTGCCATTCGCTATGCAATTAGATAAAAATAGAATTTCAACAGGATCCACAAATTGGATACCTTACTTTTTTCATCTCTACGATAAAGGATTGCTGTCGATTGGATTCAAATTCAAATCTGATTCATTTGGAGATATGATTCACTACATCTTCAATAAGACAGGTATTTTGTACGGTTCGGCTTTATCAAACCTTTACACGAGTCAAAAGTTTGTTTCCCATCTAACCAAAGAGGAAAAGCTAAAGTTGCTTCTGTTTGAAAATTTATTCTTCGTATATCAATGTGCCGAAAAAAAGGATCAAATCGATACCCAAAAATTTCTGAACCTATTAGAAAGTTTTTACGATAAATTTCAAAAAAAAATATCGCTATGGGATTTTGACGCCGACAAAGAAACAAGTCTGAAGATTGAAAAAATACTAAGTGAGCGCGTAAAAATAAAGTCGAATATCACCAAAGGGAATTATTGGCTAAACCAAAGCACAAATGGACTCGTTTTTGTTGATGTTTTACTTTTCTCAGCCTTTTTAAAGGATACTCAAATTGACCTAGTCAACAAATATGACACTTTTGTTTTTAACCTACTATACTTCCTGACCAAGACCGCATATAGCGATGGTAGAATCGAAGAAAAAGAAAAAAGATTGCTTCAATACTTACTTTCATCAAGTCATTTAAATGAAGGAAATAAGCAAAAAATAGCTCGATGGATTTCGGCCCCGAATGAATTAGAGGAACTGGAACTATTTAATGGGTCTCAGCTGGATTATAAATTAGTATTTGAACTATGTGTTTTTGTTGCGTGTGGCACGCACACTGTGCACCCAAGTGAAGAAAGAAATTTGAAAAAGATTGGAAAAGCACTAAACCTAAAAAACATAGAAATAGATGAAGCATTCCTGGTTGGAAGAACCTTTGTGTTTAAGAACAAAAATGCACTTGCTATTTTAAAAGAAGAAAAATCATCTAGTGTATTGCTCAAAGCCATACAAAAAAAGTGGCTTCTGATTCTTGGAAGAAACAAAGAAAAACTTTTCCGTGAAATTAAGGAGAGTAAAGAGCTAATGGATCTCATTGCAAAATCCGCCATACGAGATTTGAGCCCAGAAGAAAAAGATCAATTTAAGGCCCAATTCTATGATATATTAAAATCAATGCCCTCCTTGGCCATATTTTTATTGCCCGGCGGTGCGATATTACTGCCCATTGTCATCAAACTTTTCCCAGATATACTTCCTTCGGCATTTAAAGAAAATATAATTGACCAAAACCAAAGTGAAAAAGAATAAATATGCTCGAAATAAAAAATATCTCTGTCGACTTTGATAGGCCAATATTAAAAAATATTAGCCTCAAAGCTAAACGAGGACAAATAATTGGATTAGTTGGTAAGTCAGGAGCTGGAAAATCAACACTATTAAATGTAATTTCTGGTCATCTATCACCAAAAAATGGCATGCTTTATTTAAACGGTGAAGCATTACCCAATGCCTCAACGTTACTGATTCCAGGATTCCAAGAGGTCAAACTAGTGTCTCAAGATTATAATCTTGACCCCTACCACACTGTTGAAGAAAATATTCGAGAAGCAGCAATTTCTCTTACAGAAAAACATAAGGTGAGACGCGTAGAACAGCTCATCAAGTTACTCAAACTAGATACGATTCGAAATGTAAAAGCCAGTGAAACCTCTGGTGGAGAGCAACAACGATTGTCCATTGCCAGAGCTATCGCCCTGAAACCGGATGTCCTTCTTTTGGATGAACCTTTCTCCAATTTAGATGCCCACCTACGGGCAATGCTATTTAAGTATATTTTAATGCTAAGAGAAAAGGAAAAATTAACAATTATACTTGTTTCTCATGAAGGCCAAGACGTACTCGGACTTTCGGACGCCATATACTTTTTAAACAAGGGAAAACTCAGTCCAAAAAAAACACCCTTTAATGCATACTATCAGCTTAAGCATCTTGGTAATGCAATGCTGCTAGGTATTGTAAATCAGACAAATATAAATGGTCAGAGAATAAGATTTAGACCTGATGAGTATAAAATCACTCCGAATGGTACGCTTTCATTGAGCTATACACATACCGTATTCATTGGCAGCCAATATCTGAATTATTTTCTTGACATTGCAATGGGCACAATTATTCTTTCTAGCACCACACCCTTAACAAAAAACCTCAATATAAGTATCAAACACAAGTACATTAGAGTAAATAAAGAAAGCTGATTTATAAACTGGAATCCTTAAATTATGGCCGCTTGATTTAATTTTATAAATACAATTCGGTACATTTATGTAAAATGTTTTTTATGAGAGTTTCAATTAAATCAGCGCTGTGCGTTTCGATTATCTTTTTAATCTATAGCTGTGCGACAAATAACAGCCTAAGAAAACCGGTCTTTAAAACAACCACGTATAAAGGCCAAACGGGAGAAAAGGAAGTAACCAAATCAAATAAAAATAGAGCTGAAAGAGAAAAAGCCTTATTCTTGGCTCTGGAAAAAGCCGATGCTGCACAAAGAATTGTCGAACAGCAAAAAGCGGAAATGGACAAAATTGATACCACTGAAAGGGTTGAAGATATCGAGTTAGCACTTGTAAAAATATATGAAAGAACCGAGGACATTATTGCAGAACTCAACAAGACTTCACCATATTCCTTAAACGGTCATAAAAAAACACTTGAGCTTGCAGCGGAACTAAATAACCTTCTACAAAATTATATTGAGCCACTTAAAAAGATGATTGAGTCTAACAAGGAGGTAAGAAAAATAGGAGGTGACATTAGTTTCGAGGCAGGAAGCTCTGACTTGAACAAATCTGGGAGAAGAGAGGTTTCGAAGCTCGTCAAGTCCATGCAGGATGACAAAATAATGTGGGATAAATATCTGTTAGATCACAATACAAATATTTTTAATGACTCTATATTCAAGCTTATGATTGTCATAAACGGCTATGCCGATGAGCAGGGCTCTAGTGACGAAAATGTGCGAAAAGAACAAAACAAGTTGTTGTCTGAAAAACGAGCCCAAGCTGTTTCAGACGAGCTCATGAGACAATTCAAAGCGCAAAAATCGAACACAGAAATAATTGTTGATATCGAAATCAATGGTAGAGGTGAAATGCTTCCGCCTGAAATAAATGCAGCACAGGCAAAAAAGAATAGTGCCGAAAGAAGAATAAGTCGAGTCAGTATGGTGCTAGGCCCGAAAATACTGCTGTATAACTAAACGTGCTCAAAGCATATGATTCCGAGGATTGAATTATTGCCAGAAAAAAAACTTGTGGGCTGCCATGAAGAAATGAGTCTTTCAGATGATAAAACTGCCCAACTATGGCAAGATTTTGGACCAAGAATTAAAGAATTGCGCAACAGAGTTTCCGCGGACAAAATATCGCTTCAAATATTCCCACCTAAATACCATCAAAAGTTCAACCCTTCCAATGTTTTTATAAAATGGGCAGCAGTTGAAGTAGGAAATTTTAATAACACACCGAAAGGACTTGATACACTCATACTAAGTCAAGGGGAATACGCTGTGTTCGACTATAAAGGTCGAAGCTCAGATCAAACCATATTTGAATATATCTTTAAAAAATGGCTGCCAAATTCTAAATATTACATTGACAATCGACCTCATTTTGAAGTTTTAGGGATAAATTACAATAACTTAGACGCCTCCTCAGAGGAAGAAATTTGGATCCCAATACGCACAAATAAGATAGAATAATTTGAAAATACTGATCACAGAAATGCGGGAGGTTTTCTGAATTCAATTTTCGCATCACTGAAAATAGCTGAAGTATTTCGGATACTCACCAAAAAGCTTTTGTTCCCTCCAACCGGCGTCCAAAATATGGATAAAGCCCAGCAATGCATATTTCGGTTTAGTGAGAAATTAGCATTTGATAACATCTTATCAACAATGTTAAAATTCAGATTACCTGATAAATTCCACCTTTTGGTAAAGCTAAGATCACCCCTAACACTTAGAGACTGAACAAATATTAGAGGGTCAGGATTTGTTTCTGTGACATTTTGATTTGCCCTGATACTGTATATGTGTGAAAGGTTCATTTTCCAGGGAATATCAAAAAACACCATATGCTCTGGATGCAAGGCAAAATAATTGAAATCCGCATTCCATTGATCGTTGAGGTGTTCCGATTCTTCTTTTATTTTTTCTCGGTCTTTTTTTGGTGCCAGCACAAGTGAGGTCGAAAAATTGACGCTTAAAAACCTACCCAAACCTTGGTCATTTTGGAGGGCATAATCCGATTTAGTCAAACCGGTAAGACTATCCCAAGAATATGGACTAAATGTAGCATTCGTAACCACATTCACCCAGTTTTTGGGACTAATCCTCATATTCATAGTGATGTTTGATAATTTCATTGAGTCCTTTAAAAAATCATAATTCCCAGCAAATGAAAGTTGATCAATAAGCCGTACCTTTTTGAACTCTGTAACGGTATCTTTATTTGATTTGAGTTTGAGCTCGAATGTATTGTTCAATGCGAAAGAAAGAAAAGATGCTTCTGCAGAATTACCGACAGAATATAAGCTACGTTCGTAGGATGAATAGCTTATTTCACTCTGGTTGACTCCAACATTTTCGGTCACTAAAGGATTGATAAGAGGCACGTATCTATAACTCAATTTAGGTGTCATAATATGCCTCATCTTGGCTTGCTTTTTACCAATAAAATCATAATAAGAATAAAGCACTGTCGTTGCGCTGAGGTTTAAATTAAATTCATGAGCGAGGTCCGCGGCTGAAATTGTATCAACCTGAGTTGCGTTGTTGACGGCATCATATGATTTTTCAATTGTACGAAAATTTAATTTCGTAGCATAATTTGCACTTGGAGTTATTTTGAGCACATTTCTAAAAAGCCCTCCGGTCGTTTGAATACTCATAGACTGCTTGGCACCATACATGAACTGTTGACTAATCCTATTGAAATCTCCCTGATTCAGAAGAGAATCTGAAAAGGTGGATTTATTTTGACCATCAAAATTATAAGCAAAACCAATTCGTTCAATCATCTTTTTCCATTCTTTATTGGACCTTTTAATAAACCTCTTAAAAGGAAAAATTCTCGTCATATTTGCAGTAAGTATAGGACTCGTTAGAGAGATTGATTCTGACAAAGAGTTTTGTCTCAATGATAGCTTCAATCCCATATTTAATGGTTTACCCGGGAAACTTTTATTTAGGTTTATATCTGAATTAAATGAATTGTTAAAATAAGTCGGATTAATAGGGTCTAAATTATTTTTGGTTTGGTTGTCGGAAATAAAGTTGACATTGGAGGAAAAAGACCAATTGGGGTTTGACTTTCTTGCTTTTCGATGGGTCCAAATAATTGTCGCTTTATTGTTGGTTTTATTATCTGGAAAACCAGTTCTAAATTGCTGAAAACCCAATGATAGATTACCGGTAAAAGCATATCTTTTTGCATAATCTAGATTGTTTCTTAAACCCCAGCTGCCACGACTATATAAATTGGCAAAAATAGTGGTTTGAAAGCGGTCGTTTATCGGAATATAGTACCCTAAGTTTTGGAAACCAAAACCAAAAGCCGAGCTTGGTACTACTTCAGGAAAGAGAATTCCCTGAGAACGTTGCTTTTGATTTGGAATAAGCGCAAATGGTAATCCGAAAGGAGTCGGTATGCCATTAATCCATAGGTTCATAGGCCCTGTAGCGATTCGTTTTTCTGGAACAATTACACCTTTAGAAAGCTGAAAATGATAATGAGGCTGTTCTTGATTACAGGTGGTGAGCCTGCCTTTCAGTAAGTGAATTTCTTCAGATGGATGGCGTTTTGCAGTTCCCATCTTAAAATAAAATTCATCCTGCTGTAGGGCAAGCTCTACGATGAATCCTTTTTTAGTCGACATATTATAGCGCATTTCCTCACAACGCATTTTTTCTTGACCATCCTGAAACTCAGGATACTCTATTGGTGCCCCAGCTGAATCCAAAATATATTTCGCCGTTACCTCATTAAGGTCAAGATCGACCTCGATATATCCAGCACGCAAAGAAACAGTGCCCATGTCCACCTTCGCATCCCCGTATAAAAAAACAAGCTTGTTTCTGAGATCACTATAGATTGAATCTCTTGCACTGTACGTAATAACATCATCCAAATCGGACTCATAAACAAAAATAGTATCCCTAGGAATGCCTTGAGCAGTAACACTATTACCGTGGAGCATTATTAACAAAGCGAGGGGTATAAAATATAGTATGGAATGAAGTTTGCTCAATAGGAGTGCACTAAATTTGTTTGTATGCCAATGGACAGGACAAAATTATCAATTTTACGAATTTATAAGGGTAACGCGATGCGAACCTTTTTATTTGTAATGCTTGCATTTTCCGGAGTAACTGTCTTACAAGCTCAAAAGTCTATCGAAACAGTTGTGATTGACGCCGGACATGGAGGCAAAGATCCAGGTTGCCACGGCAAGTTTTCAAAAGAAAAACACGTTTGTCTATCGATGGCCCTAAAACTGGGAGCGCTTATTAAAAAAAAATACCCTGAACTTAAAGTAATTTATACGCGTGAGACGGATGTTTTTGTTGAACTTGGTGAACGTGCAAATATAGCCAATAAGGCAAGAGCGGATTTATTTATATGCATCCATGCCAATGCTGCATCCCCCGCAGCTTACGGAACAGAAACCTATGTATTGGGATTACACCGTTCTGAATCGCAACAAAAAGTAGCTTCGCGCGAGAACTCCATCATTGAGCTCGAGGAAGACGGTGGTGCACAGTATAAAAATTTCGATTTATCACCAGATGCAATAATTGCAAAACGATTGCAATTATCTGTTTTTCTTGACCATGCAATTATGTTTGCTCAATATCTTCAAGCAGAGTTTAAAAAACTGGGACGACGCGACCGAGGAGTAAAGCAAGCAGGATTTATGGTGCTATACAAAACAACCATGCCGAGCGTTTTAATTGAGACAGGGTTTTTGACAAATCCAAGCGAGGAAATTTTCATTGGTAAAGAAACCGGACAAAATAAAATGGCAAATGCAATGCTTGCCGCGTTTGAAAAATACAAACGAAATATCGAAGGAAAAGAACTTTCAACCCCAATAAAATCTGAAAATAAAAACATTAGCGAAGAAAAACCAGTAGAAAAAGTTCTAGAAAAAAATAAATTAAAAGAAGAATCCAAAAACTCAACATTTATTTCTAAAGTAATTGAAGCTGAAGACAAGAATACAGGGCTCAACTTTAGAGTTCAAATTTTAAGTTTAAATGCAAAAATAAATGCGGATTCTCCTCGTCTAAAAGGCGAAAAGGACACCTTTGAGTACCGACAGGGGGGACTGTATAAATATTGTACCAAAAGCTTTGGAAAGGATTTAAAGTCTGCTGTAAAATACAAGGTTCAAATGCGTGAAAAAGGTTTTCAAGGTGCTTTTGTAGTTGCTTTCTTAGACGGAGAACGCATTGGTATTGAAAAAGCCATTAATTTAGTAGAAAAATAAATTTTGAAATTTCAAAAGGAAATAAAGGCAGGTTTGGTGGCAATTGGCGCTATTTTAATCTTAGTATTTGGTATTAATTTCCTCAAAGGCTATAGTTTTTTTGGGGGTGACGATGTTTACCATGCTTATTTTGAAAACTCCAATCAGTTAATGGTATCCAGCGATGTAATTCTGAATGGCGTTGTGATAGGAAAAGTAGTGGACGTTTCTATTTTCCCCAATAACGAACCTAATCGCAGGGTAAAAATAACTTTTAACATTCAGAACAGCACGGTCAAAATAACAAAAGGAAGCACTGTAGAGATTGGCTCTCCTGATTTTTTCACTAAGGGATTAATTCTTAAAACAAATCCCTCAAATAAAAATGAATACAAAAAAGGGGCTGAAATTCCGGGTATAAAATCTAATCTTGACATCGCATATCAGGTCAAAGAGTATGCAGATCCGATAACCCAAAAACTTCAGAGTATGATGATTTCGGTGGACAACATGGTCAACTCGCTCTCGGCTTTTTGGGATTCAACAGCGACCTCTGAAATTGAAGGAAGCTTTAACCGAGTAAAAACAACGATTGATAAATTGGGTAATGCGGCAGCAGAAATTGAACTATTCGTTGCCGAAGAGCGACTACAATTCTCTCGAATAATGTCAAACGTAGAAAGTATCACAGTAAATCTTAAAAAGAGTAATTCCACCGTTACCGAGATTATTGGAAATACAAAGAAAATATCTGATGATTTGGTTTCTGCGGATTTTAAAAGCATTGTTTTGGATGCAAATACATCCATCCAAAAAATAAATGCTGTCCTCGAGGAAGTTGAAAATGGTACTGGAACAATGAGCAAGCTTCTCCATGATGAAGGATTATACAAAGAACTTATAGAATCGAATAAAAAACTTCAAGACTTGGTGGAGGACCTTACACTTCATCCTGAGAGATACATCCATTTCTCCCTATTGGGTTCAAAAACAAAAGGGACAACCTTGAGTCCCAAGGAGGAAAGAAAACTAAGAAAAGTTTTGGATAGCATCCAAGATTAATGCCGGGTAATAGATACTACAACTGTACTGTTGATATGTCCTTTTAGTTTCCCATTTTGATAGTGTAACAATATTTATATTTAATCAATAATTATTCTAAATAATGCCGTGTATTGATTTTTGACAATACTATGCGTGCATAATATAATAAGTTTAATTATATTTGGTATATATAAAGATAAAATGAACATAAGTATTCTTTTTTTCTGTATTATCGCATCCCTAGGGATTGCCTTTTTCTCCTATAATATTTGGAAAATAAAATACAATATTAATCTTGGACTTTCTCTTGAACGAACGGATCAAAAAAGGAAAAGACTAAAAACCATGATACTGGTTGCTTTTGGTCAAAAAAAGATGTTTTCACGACCAATACCCGCAATACTCCATTTATGCCTTTACGTCGCTTTCGTTATTACCCAAGTGGAATTATTAGAAATTTTTGCAGACGGAATTTTAAACGAGCACCGCCTTTTTAAGTCCTCTCTCGGTGGTTTTTACACATTTACAATAAGTTTTATAGAGATACTGTCTGTATTGGCATTTATCGCAACAATTGCATTTCTTGCAAGAAGGAATTTGCTTAAGCTGCCAAGGCTCAATATGAAAGAAATGATTGGATGGCCGACAAAAGATGCAAACCTGATTCTCATTTTCGAACTAATTCTATTGGTCTGCATCTTCACAATGAATGGAACGGATGAGGTATTATTTCAAAGAGGCGCCTCACATTTCAGTGAAGGAACCATTGGTAGCTTTGGTTTTAGCGTCTCATCATTTATCGGACCTTTATTGTTTGATGGATTCAGTAACCACACCTTGCATATTGCTGAAAGAGTAGGTTGGTGGGGGCATTTATTTATGGTTTTAGGATTCTTAAACTACCTCCCCTATTCCAAGCATTTTCACATTCTATTAGCATTTCCAAATACCTACTATTCCAACCTCGATAAAAAAGGAAAGTTTACGAATATGGATAGTGTCACCAGCGAAGTAAAGTTAATGATGGATCCAACAGCAGACCCTTATGCAGCACCAGACCCAAATGCCCCACCTCCCTCGAGGTTTGGAGCCAAAGATGTGACTGATTTAACTTGGAAAAACTTAATGGATGCATACACATGTACAGAGTGCGGTCGGTGCACCTCATCATGTCCCGCAAACATAACAGGGAAGCTTCTTTCACCGAGAAAAATAATGATGGATACACGAGACCGTCTTGTAGAACTAGGTGAAAATAAAAGAAAAAATGGAAAAGATTTTGACGATGGCAAGTCTTTACTTGGTGACTATATTTCGGAAGAGGAACTTTGGGCATGTACTTCATGTAATGCCTGTGTAGATGAGTGTCCTGTCAATATTGATCCATTATCTATTATCGTTGACCTAAGAAGGTTCTTGGTAATGGAAGAATCAAAAGTTCCTAGCGAATTAACAGGAATGCTCACCAATATTGAAAACAATGGTGCGCCATGGCAATTCTCACAAAATGATAGATTAAACTGGGCAAATGAAGAATAAGAACGAAAGATTTAAATTAATTGATGTAAAAGAAGATGGGAAATCAATTTCACCTGTTTTACCTGAAGAAGTAAAGAACTATATGATTGACATCGATGGAACGATATGTGATGACATCCCGAACGAAGAGCCAGAAAGAATGGCAACTGCGGAATTGTTCGATGATGCGCTAGAGACCATAAATACATGGTTCGAACAAGGCCATATCATAACTTTTTTTACCTCCCGAGTGGAGGAACATCGTGAGGTTACTGAACAATGGCTGAAGAATAATGGTTTCAATTACCATGGCCTTCTCATGGGAAAACCTAGAGGTGGAAATTATCATTGGATAGACAACCATATTGTTAGGGCAACCAGATATACAGGAAAGTTTACCAATCTTGTTGAAAAAAGTGCAAACATTCAAGTATTCAAAGAATAAAATTCTCGTATGCAAGTACCTACAATGGCAGACATGATGGCTAGAGGAGAAAACCCTGATATTTTATTTTGGGTAGGCTGCTCTGGTAGTTTTGATGACCGTGCGAAAAAGATAACCAAGGCCTTGGTCAAAATATTGAACAATTGCCAAGTTTCCTTTGCTGTTCTTGGAAGTGAAGAAAGCTGCACTGGTGATCCGGCAAAGCGTGCAGGAAATGAATTCACCTACCAAATGCAAGCGATGATGAACATAGAGGTACTAAATGCATACGAAATAAAGAAAATCGTAACCGCTTGTCCCCACTGTTTTAACACACTTAAGAATGAATATCCAGAGTTGGGTGGAGATTATGAGGTTATTCACCATACCCAAATGATTCAGGACCTTATCAATCGAGGTAAATTGGGTCTCGAAGAATCCGGGTCATTTAAAGGTAAAAAAATTACTTTTCACGACCCATGCTATTTGGGAAGAGCAAATGATGTTTACGAGGCTCCCCGTCAGCTTATTGAAAAACTAGATGCGGAACTTGTAGAAATGAAAAGATGCAGAACAAAGGGTTTATGTTGCGGTGCCGGTGGGGCTCAAATGTTCAAAGAGGCAGAAAAAGGAAACAAAGAAATCAACATTGAGAGAACCGAGGATGCCATTGAAACTGCGGCAGAAGTGATTGCAACAGGATGCCCTTTTTGTAATACGATGATGACAGATGGAATAAAAAATGCAGAGAAAGAGGAAACAGTTAAAGTTTTAGATATCGCTGAATTAATTGCCAATGCAGCCGAACTTTAAATCCTTATTCCCCGAAATGCCTGGAGAGAGTCGGGTTTGGGCCTATCTCTGTAGTAGGCGTCTAAGCGACGAGGAAGCCGCTCTAATAAATGATGAAATCAAAAAATTCACAAGCGCTTGGAAGGCACATCAAAAGCCCTTATCAGCGCAAGGGCAGCTCTTTTACAACCAATATATTATTCTGGTTGTTGATGAATCTATTGAACCAATTTCTGGCTGTTCTATTGACTCGTCGGTGCATTTTATAAAAGCTATTGAGAGACATCTGTCGGTTGACTTCTTTAACCGGCTCAATGTACTTATCCTCAACGAGGAAACCCCAAAACTGATTTCATATCATGATATAGATGATTTCAAGGGTGATTTCGTTTTCAATCCAAGAATCGAAAGATTGCATGAGTTGAGGGATAAATGGCTTGTGGAAATTCAATCACCACCCTATTTCTAGTATGAATTCGAGGCACCACCTATTTTCTCAATGGGATGCCACGTTGTTTTAAGCTCTTGAAAATCCGTGATAAATTGAATTCCTTGCTCTTGCATCAGACTAAAATCATTTGAATAAGCACGCACACGCTTAAGATTATCAACTGAAGCCAATTGAACTTTAGTAACGTACTTGTTACGTACATCCAAACTTATTCCATTCACATCCATGTGAGAAGATAAGGGCGACCATAATTCATCAATATGACCTGTTAGAATATTTACAACTCCTCCGGGAACATCAGATGAATTCAGCACCTCAGCCAAAGTAACTGCGCAAAGAGGTTTGTCTTCAGAGGCGATAATTACGCATGAATTGCCTCCTGCAATAACAGGCATGAGCATCGAAACTAAACCCAATAGACCAGAAGACTGCACTGCCATAATCCCGATTACACCCATGGGTTCATAGCTTGAAAAATTAAAATGAGACGAACTAACAGGATTTACAGAGCTAGCCACTTGATTAAATTTATCACACCAACCTGCGTAGTAAACAATTCTATCTATGGAATTATCCACCTCCATTTGTGCTTCTTTTTTGGTAGAATTCTCAAGCATTAATTCTTCCACAAATTGAGCTCTTCTTCCCTCAAGCATTTCAGCAATTCTATACAATACCTGTCCTCGGTTAAAGGCTGTTCTCTCCTGCCAAGAACCTTGTGCCTTTCTGGCAGACTGAACCGCATTTCTAACGTCTTTTCTTGAGCTGAGGCATACATTTGCAATAGGTTCTTTAGCTTTATTTAGGACTTTATAAAATCTTCCTGATTCAGTTCTAGGAAACTTTCCATCGATGTATAATTTATATGTTTTCAAAACTTCTACACGTTTCATATCTATTTTTATTTAAGATAGGCTCCCAAGCCATGTAAACCACCTTCTCTCCCAAAACCACTTTCCTTATACCCCCCAAAAGGAGATGAAGGGTCAAACTTATTATAGGTATTCGCCCAAACGACTCCTGCTTTTAGCTTGGAAGTAAGGTTAAAAATTTTGGATCCCTTGTCAGTCCATACTCCAGCAGCTAAACCGTAGGGTGAGTTGTTTGCTTTCTGAATCACCTCGTCAACAGTTCTGAAGGTTTGAATCGTCAACACAGGGCCAAAAATTTCCTCTTGAGCTAAAATACTCGACTGAGCAACATTTATAAAAAGCGTAGGTCGGCAATAATAACCCTCGGTAGGGATAGCACAATCAGTTTGAAAAAATTCAGAGCCCTCCTTAATTCCAATATCAATATACCTGTTAATAATTTTGAGCTGCTCCTTTGAATTTATGGCACCCACATCAGTATTCTTATCTAGAGGATTTCCAACCTGAAGTGATTGCATTCTATGTTTGAGTTTTCGAATAACCTTCTCCGCAACACTCTCCTCAACGAACAATCGTGAACCCGCGCAGCATACATGACCTTGATTAAAAAATATCCCATTAATAATCCCCTCAACAGCCTGATCAATAGGGGCATCACCGAAAATTATGTTGGCAGACTTTCCACCCAACTCAAGTGTTGCCCTCTTATTAGATCCTGCAATCGTTTTTTGAATTAATTTACCCACCGCCGTTGAACCTGTGAACGCTATTTTAGAAACTTTTGGATGCGCAACGATTGCGGCGCCTGTATCGCCAAAACCAGTTACAATATTTACGACTCCTGGAGGAATTCCAGACGCTTCAATAATTTCTGCCAATTTCAATGCAGTCAGAGAGGTCGTCTCTGCTGGTTTCAAAACAACTGTATTTCCCGTAGCCAAAGCTGGCGCAATTTTCCATGCAGCCATAAGTAGAGGGAAATTCCATGGTATAATTTGTCCTGCAACACCAAGGGATTTTTTGTGCTGGTTGGGAAATGCATATTCCAATTTATCCGCCCAACCTGCATAATAAAAGAAATGATTACATGCTAGGGGAATATCGATATCGCGTGCCTCTCTTATGGGTTTTCCTGAATCTAAAGATTCAATTACTGCCAGCTCACGTGCTTGCTCTTGCATCAATCTGGCGATTCTAAAAATATATTTACCCCGCTCTGCAGCGCTAATTTTAGACCATAGCTCATAAGCCTTCTCTGCAGCCTGAACTGCAAGGTCAACATCCTCCTCATTGGCTTCTGAAACATCGGCTATATGTTTCTCATCATGCGGATTAGATGAAGAAAAATATTTGTTCGATGAAGGTTTGACCCATTTTCCATCGATATACAAGTCATATTGCTTCCTTAAATTGATATGACTGGCATTTTCAATAGAATCTGCATACTCCCAAGCGTTATTTTTTGTACTCATATTAGTCTAATGTAAAATAATCAGCAGATTGATAAATCCCCGACTCAGTCTTCAAAATCTGCATTAAAACATCATTGGCCAAGCTACTTGCGCCAAATCGAAACCATTTATTTGTAAGCCATTCTTCACCTAAAACCTCCTTTACCATTACTAAATTATGCAAGGCGAGCTTCGCATTCGAAATACCACCAGCTGGTTTCATACCAACCATCTTGCCCGTTTCATCGTAATAATCACGAATAGCTTGCAGCATCGTATAGGTTACCTGTAATGTCGCAGCTGGCTGAATTTTACCCGTAGATGTTTTGATAAAATCCGCACCCGCATAAATAGCAATATCGCTTGCGCGACGAACATTATCCAATGTCGTAAGCTCGCCGGTCTCTAAAATAACTTTTAATCTAGCCGAGCCACAAAGCTCTTTGATTGCGGCGATTTCATCAAAAACAAAGGCATGTTCTCCCGCCAAAAACTTTCCTCTTGAAATTACCATATCTATTTCATCTGCACCATTTTCAACAGCATATTTCGTATCAGCAATCTTTACATCTAGTGGGGCCTGACCGGAAGGAAAAGCCGTAGAAACAGAGGCTACTTTTATACCATACTTTCCAACAATAGACTTTGCTAAGCCAACCATAGAAGGATATACGCATACTGCTGCAACTACTGGCAAACCAGGATGCCCATTATGCAAATGAGCGGCCTTAAAACACATTTGTTTGACTTTACCCTCGGTATCCTTTCCCTCAAGTGTGGTTAAATCGATCATGCTAAGTGCCATTTTCAAGCCCTGCATTTTTGCAGTCGTTTTAATACTTCTAGATTGAAATCTCGCCACACGCTCTTCTACACCTACCTTATCTATAGATGGAGACGGTGGAACTTCATTGAAACGGTATTTAGCAGTCATAAATTCTGTTCTGATCAAAGATAAGTAAAAGAAATAGTATCATTTTTTAATTATTCTCGTACAATATTAAGATTTTAGAATTCATAATAGGAAATCTCAATGAAATCTAAGTACCTTTAATCACGCAAAATAATTAGTGCAATGCGATTTTTTATCTTTTTAATGATGGTTTTATTTGGTCTTTTCTCGAGCCAAAAAGTTCAGGCCCAAAAACTCAATCATAAGAGACACATCATCAAATTTGATCTTGCCCCGATATTTGTAGGAGAATTTATGCCCTATTATGAATATGTATTCAAAAAGAAAATAAGTGCTGAAATAGGTTTAGGTTTCGTTACAGATAATTACCTCATGAATTTTGTTCAAGAGTCAAATAGCGCACAAACGAGAATTCAAAAAATGGGACCTGCATTTTCGCTGGCAGCTCGCTACTATCCTTACATAGTTGGCGACCTCATATACTGCACTGCAGCACTAAAATACAGGAGATATCGAGAGGCTTATCAGCAATTCTCCACGAGCGGTGAGCTTGAGGAAAACATTGAGTACAATCAAAGAATTATTCCAAGATTAGGATTAGGATATCATAGATTCTTTGATCAACATTTTTTAATCGATTTATCTGTGAACATCGGCTTAGGTTTTGAAAAAGAATTTAAGCAAATGATGGCAAAACCTAATTCTAATTATTTTCTACATTTCGGTATAGGTTGCAAACTGGCTTATGCATTTTAAATACCGTAACTTCAATTAATGTCAAAAACAAAAACAGCCTTTTTTTGTCAGGATTGTGGCTATGAAAGCCCGAAATGGATGGGGAAATGTCCTTCGTGTTCAAGTTGGAATTCTTTTGTAGAGGAGATTAAACAAAAGAAGGGAGGTAGTGCCCCCTTTTCTAAAAACTCAACAGACGCTAAACCAGTCGTTCTTCAGGAAATTACTAAAAATGTAAAACAAAAAAGAAAACTTCAGGATGAAGAACTAAATCGGGTGTTGGGAGGAGGTATCGTTTTAGGCTCTCTAATTCTTGTGGGAGGAGACCCAGGAATTGGAAAATCAACACTCATGCTACAGCTGGCAATTAAAGATCACCACAAAGTCCTTTACGTTTCGGGGGAAGAAAGTGAGAGCCAAATTAAAATGCGTGCGGAAAGAATAGGAATACTTAACGAAAGCTGTCACATCCTTACTGAAACGAATTTAGAAGCTATTCTTAACCATGCAAAGCAAGTTCAGCCTCAAATATTAATTATTGATTCAATTCAGACATTACACAGCAGCCAGATAGATAGTGCCGCAGGGAGTGTATCACAAGTAAGAGAAAGTACGGCCTCTCTATTGCGATACGCAAAAGAATCCGACGTACCTACCTTTTTAATTGGTCATATTACCAAAGATGGTGGTATTGCAGGGCCAAAGGTACTAGAACACATGGTGGATACGGTTTTACAATTTGAAGGTGACCGCAATTATGTGTATCGTTTACTCAGAACAAGTAAAAATCGTTTCGGATCAACCAATGAGATAGGTATTTACGAAATGTTAGGAGATGGTTTGCGTCCTGTGGAAAATCCATCTGAAATACTCGTAACGAATTCAGATACAGGATTGAGTGGAATTTCAATTTCGTCAACGATAGAGGGTGTTAGACCATTTCTCATAGAAATACAAGCTCTTGTCAGTTCAGCTGCATACGGAACACCGCAACGTAGCTCAACAGGGTTTGACGCAAAACGACTCAATATGCTACTGGCTGTTCTCGAAAAAAGATGTGGTTTTAAGCTAGGAACAAAAGATGTATTTTTAAATATCGCGGGTGGCATTAAAGTAGACGATCCTGGAGTCGATCTAGCAGTAACCATGGCGGTATTGTCTTCAAATGCAAATCTACCAATACCTGCAGGTATTGCTTTTGCTGCTGAGGTGGGACTTTCCGGAGAGATAAGACCAGTAAATCGAGTCGATCAACGCATTGCGGAAGTGGAGAAGCTCGGCTATAAAAAAATCATAATTTCACAAAATATAAAGGGATTAAATCTCTCAAATTACAAGATAGATGTTGTGCAGTGCACTAAAATAGGTCAGGTAGTGAAAACTGTATTTTCTTAAACGCAATGAAAGATGGGAAAACTCATTATTGTTCCTACACCTATTGGTAACCTCGAAGACATCACACTTCGAGCCATTAGGCATTTAAAAGAATGTGATTTAATCTATGCCGAAGACACAAGGGTTACAAAAAGATTGTTATCTCATCTCAATATAGAGAAGAAGATTTTCTCTTTTCACTCCCATAACGAACATAAAATTATAGATAAATGTATCGAAACCATCGCAGAAAATGAGACCACAGCATTGGTCTCTGATGCGGGCACTCCGGGAATTTCAGATCCTGGATATTTACTCGTACATGAGTGCATCAAACACGACATCAAAATAGAGTGTCTTCCAGGTCCAACAGCAATCATCCCCGCACTTGTAGGCTCAGGGTTTTCTTGCGAAAGGTTTCACTTTGAAGGGTTTTTACCCCACAAAAAAGGAAGAGAAACAAGAATTAAAAGTATCGCTGACCTCACATGCACCCTTGTTTACTATGAATCTCCTCATCGAATTGTAAAAACGCTAAATCAATTACACAAAGTTTTAGGGGAAGATCGTAAGGCATGTGTGGTACGAGAAATATCTAAGATTTATGAAAACTACCACCACGGATCTTTATCTGAACTTTGCACCTTTTTTACAGCACAAAAACCCAAGGGAGAGCTTGTCTTAATTGTAGAAGGAAGAGCTTAACGCAACGACTTTAATTGTTTTTCAACCAACTCAACTTGTTTTTTTTGCTTTTCAATCTCATTCTTTTTCACCGATTGACTTTCTGAATTTTCTTTTATCGCATTTTTATTATCAGCTATCTTTTTTTCAAAATTTATAATCTCTTTTTCCAGATTTTCTTTTCGCTTTATCAAATCCTTATACTCCTTTTCAAGACCGTTTAATCGTTTGTTCTCCTCACGAACAATCTCCTCAACCCATGATTTAACGGCTTTAGAAGCGAATTCCTCAATAATTTTATTCATCACCTTGAATTTCTCTGGATGTTCCCTACTATTAAGATAGGCACCACCTAAGTCGAAACCGAAATGAACCGAAACAACCTCATTTTTGGAGATGTAGCTTTTCGCATAGGCATTGAAGGGAAGTTCGCCAAAATCTTTTAGCTCCGCCATCATGGCTACGTGTTCCTTTTTAGACTCTTTATACTTACCGAAACCTTTGAAAAGCTTTTTAACTTTACCCTCAATAAAATCCTGAGAAACATAAGGGATTTCTACAACAAGTGCGTTCACATTTTGAGCGGTAGAAAAGTCTGAGTTTGATTCTTTTACTCTAAGCTCCTGCGCGATGCAATTCGCAGAAAAAAGGAGCAATAAAACAAGATAATATAGCTTCATTTTTTTTACTACTAAATTAAACTTCTTTTTGAATATTGAACTGAAAACATTCTTAAATTTGAGAGATGCGTTTCGAAGATGTTATCGGGCAAAGTGATTTGAAAAAAAAACTTCTGAAAGAGGTTAAAAATCAAAAAATCAGCCATGCCCAAATGTTTCATGGTGATCCGGGATTTGGAGGATTGCCCTTGGCATTGGCTTTTGCTCAATATATTCTATGTGAGGACAAACAAGAAAATGATAGCTGTAGCAAATGTCCCACCTGTAGGCAGGTGCAAGAATTACAGCACCCTGATTTGCACTTTAGTTTTCCTACCATTCAATCCATTAGTAAAATTTCCAATGGCCTTCTTTCAGATTGGAGATCACAAATTCAAGCTTCGGCCTATTTTTCTTATTTCGACTGGATAAAAAAAATCGATCCGAAGGAAGGCAAACCGATTATATCGGTTCATGAAAGCGAAGAGATTCATAAAAAACTCCGACTCAAATCCTATCAAGGAGGATATAAGATTTTAATCATGTGGTTGCCTGAAACCATGAATATGGAATGTGCCAATAAAATCCTAAAAATTCTCGAAGAGCCACCAAAAAAAACACTCTTTCTGCTTGTAGCTGCCAATGGGGATGCCTTACTAGATACAATTCGTTCTCGGTGTCAATTACTTCAGTTGCAGCGAATTGAGAAACAGGTCATGGAGGATCATCTAAAAAAAGCTTTTAATATCGATCAAGAAACATGTCAATCCATAACCTCTTTTTCTGAAGGAAACCTCCTTAGAGCCTATGAAATAGCGCAATCATCGGATGACGATGAAGAGCTTAAAGACGCATTCATAGATATGATGCGTTCTAGTTATAAAAAAAATGTAATTGAAATGATGAATTGGTCTGATTCCATGGCCAAGAGAGGAAAAGCACGTCAAAAAATATTTTTGACATACACGCTGCATATGCTTAGACAATGTATTGTGAAGAATTATATGGGGGAACGACTTGTGCATGTCTCAAAAGAAGAAGCTGCATTTATTGACCGTTTTGCACCATTTATCTCTGGAACGAATATCAGAGAATTCATGAGTGCATTTGATGAAGCCTATTACCAGCTTGAAAGAAATGCCAATTCCAAGATTCTATTTACCTTGCTGTGCTTTCAATCAATGCGTTTCCTTCACAAGTAAAGAATGATATAAATTATATAATTTTAGGGTTATATTATGAGCTGTAAGTCATGTAGTAATGGTGGTAAAAAAGCAAAAGGGTGCCGTACAAATGGTACCTGTAGTACAAGTGGCTGTAATAAACTTGAGGTTTATGATTGGCTAGCCCATATAGAACTTCCAGGAGGGCAACAGGCCTACGATGTGATTGAAGTTCGTTTTAAAAATTCAAGAAAAGATTTTTTTCGAAATGCCCAAAAATTACAAATCCAGGTTGGAGATATTGTTGTTGTAGATGCTGCATCAGGTTTTGATGTCGGTATCGTCTCAGTTGCGGGAGAGTTGGCGCGCATTCAGGTTCGCAAAAAGAAAAAAGATTTTAAACCACTGGAAGCAAGGAAAGTAATTCGTATTGCAAATCAAAAAGACATCGACCTCTGGATTAAGGCAAGATCAAAAGAAAAAGAGCTGATGTATAAAGCCAGGACACTGGCACTAAATATTGGTCTAGAAATGAAAATTTCAGATGTTGAATATCAAGGGGATATGACTAAGGCGATATTTTACTACACAGCCGACGGCCGTGTAGATTTTAGACAGCTGATCAAAAATATGGCAGGAGAATTTCGCATACGTATTGAAATGAAACAAATTGGTTCAAGGCAAGAATCAGCACGCCTTGGAGGAATAGGTTCTTGTGGTAGAGAACTATGTTGCTCTACCTGGCTCACAGATTTCAGAAGTGTCAATACCTCAGCAGCTCGTTATCAGCAGCTTTCGTTAAATCCACAAAAGCTTGCGGGACAGTGTGGGAAGCTAAAATGCTGCTTGAACTTCGAATTAGATACATACCTAGAAGGGCTCAAAAGTTTTCCAAGAACCGATTTGCGTCTAAAAACAAAAAAAGGCGAGGCCTATCACGTTAAAACAGATGTATTTAAAGGAACAATGTGGTATGCATTTCGTGGAGAGAGCCAACTTTATCCGCTGACATGCGTTCGTGTCAAAGAAATTATTGAGGCTAATAAAAAAGGCAAAAACCCCGATGATTTAAAAGATTATCAAATCAAAGAAACAGTTGTTATTGATGATGGCTATTTGAATGTGGTTGGCCAAGATAGTGTAAGTCGATTTGAAAAAAGTTTGAAGAAAAAGGGACGGAAAAATCCCCTGAGAAAAATCAGGTCAAATAAGAAGAAAGAATAGATGAAACCTCTTTGTATATATGCGTTACCCTTGCTTATACTCATGCTTTTTTCTTGTGGAGAAAAGCCGTATTATATGGATACATACGCATTTGAAAACCAAAAATGGTTGGAAGATACAACTCCCGTTTTCAAGGTAGGGTTCAATGGTGATACGACCTCATATGATGTAATTTTCACCTTTCGTACCTCCACCGACTATGCATTCAATAACTTGTGGTTGTATATGAGTACGTCAGGACCCATTTGTAACCAAATGAATGATAAATCTGGATTTTTAGGTCGGAAAGCAAAAGAGCTGAAGATCGCAAAAAAAAATGGGGAGTGGATTGGTCATAAATCCGGAACATTTGTAGAAAATAAACTGTATTATATTCGAAGTAAATTCTGTAAAGGCATGTATTCATTTAAGCTAGAGCAAGGCGTGACGATGAGCGAGCTTGAGGCAATACACGATGTCACTATTGAAGTTCTACCAACAAACTGGGAAAAATGAGGTTCCGAGAGTTATCGAATGTAGAGCTTGAAGCCTTGTCTGAGGAGCTTACCCAATTTCTTGTTGTTCAGGGTATTGACGATGAGCTTTGGAGAAAAATAAATAAGGAATCACCTCAGAAGGCAGAGGAGCTCGTTTCACTTTTTAGCGATACAGTTCTCCAAAAGGTATACTCAAAGGTTGGTTTCCTATATTTCGTTTCTGAGCAAATATTTAGCATATTCAAAATAGAGGGGGAGGATATGGAGGCAATTGTGATTAAAAATAAATCAAAAACAGAATCTTTCCAAAATCTGAAAAGTGTCATGACTCGAATCACTGAAGATAAAAATGACTATGAAGTACTTCACGCCAAACGTGCCTTAGGTGACAAAATACTTGATGAAATACATACTTTAACTGAAAAAGGGTGTCTTGTAGCAGAGGAAGAGCTTTGGCAATATTTCAGTCAATTCTGTAAAAACCTCACGAATAAAGCATCTTTTTAGGAGAATTTTCGTTTTTAAGGTATATTTAAAAGATATTATCAAATTTAGAGTAATGAGAACGATTAAACCTTTTACACTTTTTTTATCATTAGGTCTGATTTTTTCAGCATGTATTGAACATGAAGTTATCCCTAAACCAGAGACGTCTGTTGACTTAAACTGTGCATTCATCGGCTATATTAATGGAACACAAGTCGAATTCACACAAAATGTAAATGGCTATGAGGCTATTGCTATGAATGCAGAGGACATCAATCCACCCCCAACTCCATCACATATGACCTACGGCTCTAAAATTAGATCTAACATATATGATCAAGCGATTCGTGTGAAGTTTGGCACACTCGATTGGGATTACTCTCAAAACTCCTACCCCACTGTTTCCATGTTTAATGACTGGTTAAATGTTTGGGCAA
>CAJWAO010000014.1 GCA_913020765.1 uncultured Flavobacteriales bacterium
GACGAATTGTTTATCAGGAATTGACAAGAATCAATAAAAGCATTCAAGATAAAACATTTTATAGCAATAAAGTTTTACTAAAGGCGCTCAAGCTCGCGAAAATAGAGGGTAAAAAAGTCCACTTCATCGGTCTTGTATCGGATGGCGGAGTGCATAGTTCGCAAGAACACCTGCACGCACTTTGTAGGCTATCAAAGGATTTAGATATGTCAAAAGTATTCATACATGCATTTATGGATGGCAGAGATTGTGATCCTAAAAGTGGTCTGGGTTTCATTAAGAAACTTGAAAGCTTCATTACAGATGGTCCTGTTAAAATAGCAACAGTAATTGGCCGATATTTTGCAATGGACCGAGACAATCGATGGGAAAGAATCAAAAAAGCATATTCCTTAATGACCCAAGGAATCGGAGAACAATTTGGCAATGCCTCTTTAGCGATTCAAAGTGCATACAATCAATCAATCACAGATGAATTTATTCAACCGGCAATTATAAACCGAGATGGACTTATTGAGGAAGGTGACATAGTAATTTGTTTCAACTTTCGATCAGACCGACCAAGAGAAATTACAAGCGCCCTTACTCAGAGGGATTTTCCCGAGTTTGACATGAAAAAAATGAACCTTTATTATTGTTGCATGACGCGATATGACGAGTCTTTTAAAGGAATACATGTCTTATTTGAAAAAGACAACTTATTGAATACCCTCGGAGATGTAATAGCCGCAGAAGGTAGAACACAAGTACGAATCGCCGAAACAGAGAAATATCCGCATGTGACCTTCTTCTTTAATGGAGGTCGTGAAGCCCCTTTTAAAAATGAGCACAGAATTTTAGTCGACTCACCGAAAGTAGCAACCTATGACTTATCACCTGAAATGAGTGCAATTGAAGTGAAGGATCAAATTATCTCCTACATGAAGTCGGATGAGCCCGACTTTATTTGTCTAAACTTTGCGAACCCAGATATGGTTGGACATACAGGAGTGTTTTCTGCTATTGAAAAAGCCGTAGAAACTGTAGATGCTTGCCTTAAAAAAATTGTATCTGAAGGTACAAAAATCGGCTATGAATTTATTGTAATTGCAGACCACGGAAATGCTGACCTTGCAATCAATCCTGACAATACCCCAAATACCGCACACACCACAAACCCAGTTCCCATCATATTTATCTCAAAAAATCAAAAACTCAAGGTGAAAAATGGAAAACTAGCGGATATCGCACCTTCAATACTGAAACGGTTACAAATTGTACCTCCCAAAAATATGGATGGTGAAAGTCTTATTTACACTACATAGGGCAAATTAGACTTCGTGATTATGCATTTTTCTTAAAATTTTCTAATTTAGGATACATGTACAATTCAACTGACGCAGATACGCCCAAGGAAGGTTTTTTAGGATTCAAAGAAAACTGGAGGAACGATGTTATTGCATCACTAAGCGTGGCGCTTGTTGCTTTACCGCTTTCAATGGCTATTGCCATAGCGTCAGGTGTTCAACCGCTATCCGGCTTGCTGTCCTGCGTAATTGCGGGTCTAGTCACAACTTTTTTTAGGAGTGGTAGGTTGACAATAAATGGACCTGCTGCGGGAATGATTACTGTAATTTTTGGAGCAATTGTATCCTTAGATGACGGAAGTGGTCATGCCTTCAATTACGTTCTAGCTGCGATTGTCGTTTCCGGTCTTTTACAGGTTATACTCGGGTTGTTGAAACTCGGTCGAATCGCAGAAATATTCCCATCCTCAGTGATTCACGGTATTCTCGCTGCGATTGGTGTAATTATTTTTGCCAAACAAATGCATGTTGCCATTGGGACCAGTTCAAATGCTGGAAACGCCATTGGTATTTTGAAAGACCTTATAAATCAATTACCAAATGCAAACCCATATATTGCGCTAATTTCTATCATTGGTATTTTTTTATTGTTTTTCCATGCAAAAATAAGCTACAAAGTCTTTCATATCATACCGGCACCTGTTTGGGTTGTGGCTATTTCGGTTTCCATTGTTTTGCTATATAACTACTTAGATGTAAATCAAGTAGAAGTAATGGGAATTGCATTTGAAAAACCTACAAACTATTTAATGTCGATCCCGGCTGACCTTACAGATGTGTTTTTATTCCCAGATTTTTCTCGCATCAATACCGGTGTGTTTTGGTTGGTAGTATTATCTATGACTATTATCTCTTCTATTATCAGCCTAGCTGCTGCAAAGGCAATAGACAAGTTAGATCCATACAAAAGAAAAACAAATCTAAACAAGGATCTTATAGGCTTGGGAGCAAGTACAATGGTGTCAGGAATGATTGGAGGACTCCCCATACTCAATGTTATTGTGCGAAGCACAGTGAACGTTCAAAACAATGCAAAGACAAAATGGTCAAACTTTTTCCATGGATTTCTGGTGCTTTTCTTCATTGTGCTGCTTCAACCAATAATGAATATGATTCCCTTAGCGGCATTGGCTGCTGTTCTTGTTTTTGCGGGCATTAAGCTTGCTTCACCTAGAGTATTTAAGGACGTATATAAAGAGGGGGTTGAGCAATTGGTTTTTATGGTTTCAACACTACTATTTACATTATACAACAATCTTTTGTTTGGTCTTATTGCGGGTATTATCGTCACCTTAATCACACACATTCTTATCGCTCGAATATCCGTTCCGCAATTTTTCCTTTATGTATTTTCACCGGGTAACATAGAATTCAAAAAAACAAGTGAAAATTTAGAACTTCGCATCCGTGGTGTTGCAAATTTCATGACCCTTCTGAAAATATTAAAAAAACTGGAAGATGTTCCAGATAAATCGATACTTAAAATTAATTTTGCTGGTGCCAAAATTATTGATCTAACTGTTCAGGAGGCAATCGATGATTTCAAAAGAAATCATGAACTTTCAGGGGGAAGCGTAGAGATTGTAGGCCTTCACAAACATATCTCCTCAACTCCACATAAATTTGCACTCAAAAGTAGCATTGCACCTGTTGCCCAAAAAGCATCCCCTCGACAGAATAAGTTCAAGTGGCTAGCCGCTGAAAATAAATGGTCATACACGTTAGGGCAAGACAATAGCTTTAAAAATCTAGAAAGCTTTCATTTTTTCGACTCGCGACCAATAGAGTATAAAGAAAATATAATCAGAGGTAGCTATCTTGATGGAGCGGCAGAATGGGAACTTACGGATGTAACATTTTCAGAAGGAGCTATGCTTGCGCGTGAGGTTTACCATTGTACTGTTCAAGTTTCGGATTTACCTTCTAAAGCTCCTTCTTTTGTGCTACGTAGGGAGGAATTTGTAGACCGCTTTATTGACCGAGTGCGGGTATTTGGATCGATGGGTGATATTGATTTTAAAGAAAATCCAGAATTTTCCAAATTCTATTTTCTAAAAGGAGCGAATGAATCCGAAATACGGGCCTATTTTAAACCAGAGGTATTGGAGTTTTTAGTCGAAAATCCTGTTTACCAAATAGAATGTAATGGTGAGAAAATTTTAGTTGTTTGCCCTGTCGGTGTTACGAGTATTCCAGAAATTGAACGGCAAATTAAAAATATTGAAAAGCTTATTGATATTCTCAATGACTTTCATGGAAATGGTTAACCTGAGTAATTTTGAGGAGTCAAGGTTTTGCTAAACGATTTATTTTTACTGCTCTTTTTTTAATATGTACATCATCGTGTGTTCCATTGAAAAGTATATTTCTCGGGCACCCCGACAAGAATGACGCCTACAGATTTGACAGTAATATAATCTATCCCCAAGAAGCTAATTTTCAGTTTGAAAAACTACCTAAAAATCATTTGATACAGGTCAATGATTGGACACGTGACCTTCCTGAATTTAAACCCTTACAAGCTGTCTGTAAAACGCATGAAGTTCGGGAAATGATTATTATTAAAAACGACACCATAATATTTGATTATAGAAAAAATCATAAAAATCAACTTAAATTACATAGCGCTTACTCCATATCAAAATCGATTGTTTCTTGTCTTATTGGAATGGCGATAGAGGACCAATTTATTGAAGATGAAAATGAACTTGTCATAAATTATTTACCTGAATTAATTAAAGATAAACATTCAGCCTCCCTTACAATAAAACACCTGTTGAACCATACCTCCGGAATAAAAAGTTCATTGACAATGGATGGACAACTTTATTATGGGAATGATATCCGTAAAGAAATAAAAAAGGTGCGATTTGAATCCAATCCTGGTGAGCGACAGAAATACCTTAACATAAATACGCAAATACTCGGACTAGTTTTATCAAAAGCTGTAGGAAAAAGTTTAAGCGAGTACGCGAAAGAACGACTATGGCACCCAATAGGAATAAGTAATGAAATACTCTGGTCGACCGATAAAAAAGGAGTCGAAAAGGCATTTTGCTGTGTTTCAGCAAGCACATTAGACTATGCAAAATTTGGAAGGCTTTACCTAAACGGTGGGGTGTGGAATGATAAAAGAATTTTGAGTGAATATTGGTATAATCAATCAATACGAAGAGACACAAGCGATGGGAGTAGTTTTAATTTCAATTACTCATGGCACATAGGGCTCGAACAATACGGCGATTTTATGGCCATTGGTTTGTACAAGCAACACCTTTATATTTACCCAGAAAAAGGAATCATTATTGTTCTAAATAATGACCGTGAAAATAAACTTGATGCCGAACGCGTTAATTGGTGGAATGTCTTTAGGCAAATCGTAGATCAACTCTAATTAATATATTTTATTTTATGATAATACCCGGAAGGCCCAAAGGCTTTATTAGGCTCATATTGGACTCTAAAATAGATTCGGCCGGAAATACAAAACGTTTGTCATACATAACGCCATCAACCCAAAAGCTCACCCAGTACTCGTTTGACAAGCCAAATACCTCTGGCATAATTGGTTCAATTTTAGCCGCTTCATTAGGCAAAAGAACTTCTATTGTATGTCGCAGCGTCGAGGTTCTAATGGTTTCCCCAGTTTGTGTGTTTTCTCCATAACCCGTACTTGAGATAATAATACCTTCCATGATATCATCTCTGCTGCTTAGCAAATAAGCATAGTAACTTAATTCACCTTCAACAACCGACTGAACAATCGCAACAGCAACATTTTCAACTTTCGGTCCTTTTATACTTTCTTTCATTTCTACATGCGTTCTGCAACAATACGGTCTGCAATTTTTAAATACTCGAATAAATCAACAGTATGGCCTAATTTTTCATCATTTTGTACCCTAAAAGAACTATCGCTGACATGCGCTGAAGGGATTTTATAGTGGGGCCCGCGCCTTTCACCTAAACGAACAATGACTCGATTTTGAGCAGGAATTACAATGATATATTGACCTTTGAGTCCACGAAAATAATATACAGGATTTCCTTGGTTTTTATAGACCCAAATATGCCAACCATAACGCATATTGAATACATCATCATCCGTCTTTAATTTTGGTGTATTTACCATTTCTTTCAAGAAAGCATTAGAAATAATTTGCTCACCATTAAGCTTTCCATTATGCAAAACTAGCTGACCAAGGAGAGAAAAATCCCGAGCCGAAGCATACAAGCAACAGAAAGCTTTTTCATCTCCCTCTTCCTTATCTAGACTCCAATATGCATTGCCGCCCGCACCTATTGGCTCCCACAATTTGGTATGCATATATTCAGTTAGCGTTAGTCCAGTGGCTTTCTCTAAAATAAATCCTAAGATCTGTGAATTTCCGCTTTGGTAATGAAACCGCTTACCGGGTTCTTCAACCATTCTTAAACGACTCACTAAGCCATATAGATCTGAACCATAATAACCCTCGGCTGCCTCAGATAGTGGATTCTTACCGCTCTCCTGCCAATCAAAACCAGCCGCCATCAATAAAAGGTGACGTATTGTTAAAATATCACGCCCATTGGTAAGAAATTCTGGCAAATACGTGGAAACAGGCTCGTCAACACTTGGAATCTTACCTTCCTCAATGGCTATACCGATAAGCAATCCTATAACCGTTTTTGATACAGAGAAAGAGTTTGAGACTTGATTCTCTGAATGATCCCCCCAATATTGCTCATGTATCAAGGTGTCATTCTCAAAAATCAATAATGCCCTAGTATCAATACTACCTAAGTATGCTTCTTCGCTTTCCGTGAGCGCTACATTGTCTCCTGGCTTGACCTTAAGTTGATTTGGTTCAGTTGATTTTTCAATTGTATTTACAGGAAAAACATCCAAATCATAAATCCCCGGGCCAGTTTTACCAATTAAATACGTTTTACTAATTCCCGAGTATAGATAAAATCGGCCAGACAACAGTATAAAAATGTTTACGCACAAAACCAGCGTTAGCAGGATGTAGAAAGCATACTTTATAAGTCTTTTCATCTTTACAAACTCGTTAATTAAAGCACTCTGAAACCAAATAAATCTTTTAGCTCCTGAAGCAAAATGGATTGAACCTCATTGAGATCAAGTGGAGAACCAAGCTCCTCTTGCATGGAAGTTACCGCTTTATCTTCTATTCCGCAAGGAACAATATTCGAAAAATAATCTAGATTCGTATTTACATTGAAGCCTATACCATGCATTGTCACCCAACGAGACGCCTTGACACCCAAAGCACATATTTTTCGTTCTTTCGACGTTCCAGGATCAAGCCAAACACCAGTCATACCGTCAAGCCTTTCACCTTTTATACCATAGACGGCAATCGTCTTGATGACGGCCTCTTCAAGAAATCTCATATATTGGTGAATGTCTGTAAAAAAATGCTCTAAATCCAATATTGGATAAACGACTAGTTGTCCAGGACCATGATAGGTGATATCTCCACCTCTGTTAATTTTGTAAAATGTTGCTTTTTTTTGAGCGAGCTGAGCCTTATCTAACAAAAGATGTTCATCTTTACCACTCTTTCCTAAAGTATAAACATGAGGGTGCTCACAAAACAATAAATGGTTGGTTGTTGGACCGCTAGACTCTCCTTTGCGAACAGCTATTTTATGATCAATTGATTGCTTGAATAGTTTCTCCTGGTAATCCCATCCTTCTTGATAATCAATTAAACCAATATCGTGAACAAAAACTCTGGGTTTCATCATTTAAAACTTGGCCAATTCTCCTTTCAAATAATCAATTATTTCTATGTCAATAATATCCGCTCCATTCATTTCACATAAGTAATAGGAGGCCCAATCAACAACATTAACGAGATAAATAGACCGCTCAATAAACGAATCTCCTTTGGCTGAAACTTCTAATACTTTTCCACATTTCTTCTCGATGGCGACTTTCGAAATTTCAAACCTCTTTTGATTTCTTGGATGCAAGTCACCAGTATTAAAAAATATTGGTGCAAATCTCTCATCACCACCAGACCAGCCAACGAGCTCATTGTGATTCATTTCAGGGATAACATGATGCCATCCTAAATATTTTGAATTCTCATTAAACTGCTGTCGCGCACGAACAATCACTCCCTCGTATTTCGTTTCGGCATAATAAACCCCGACCTTTCCGAATAGGTGTCCGGCCATTTCTTTTGCCAATGCATGAATTTCTTCCTGGTTTGACTCAATATACGAGCCAGCCTTAAGCATTTCACCCTTGTGATCAGAAACAAAACCTAGCGTGTTAAATATATGTAACAACTGAATCAAAGAATATGCAAGTGCACTTCTCGGCGGGTTCCCCCCAGGCACAATAATACAATCATATCCATGATTATTACAAAACTCCTCTAACCTACCGCCACTGCAGATTCCAATGATATGACAGCCTCTTCTCTTGGCTTCTTCAATTGCAATTGTCGTTTCTTCAGTATTTCCTGAATAACTAGAGCCGATAACCAATGTATTTTCATTAATGCATCCCGGTAATGTGTAATCGTTGACCAATAATACGGGTACCTTCAATTCATCTTGAAGCCAATTGGCAACCATTTTCGCACCAATACCTGATCCACCGAGCCCGCACATCATAATATTTTGAATCTTATTCGATGGTTTCCTCAATTCTGTCGCTTCAGCAATGGCAATTGCTTCCTTTATATTATCGGAAAAAGCGTGGATTAAATCTTTCATATTTTTAAGTTATAAAGGTATATTCCCATGTTTTTTTCGGGGTAGTGATTCATTTTTATTTTCTAGCATTTTGAATCCTGAAATAACTCTACTTCGAGTTTCATTCGGGAAAATAACCTCATCAACGATTCCTCTTTCAGCCGCCCTGTAGGGGTTCGCAAAGAGCTTGGCATATTCAGCTTCCTTTTCAAGCCATTTTTTTTGAGGGTCATCACTATTTGCAATTTCTCTTTTAAATATAATCTCAGCCGCTCCTTTCGCACCCATGACAGCAATTTCAGCGCTTGGCCATGCAAAATTTAAGTCAGAACCAATGCTTTTTGAATTCATCACATCAAAAGCTCCTCCATAAGCTTTTCGCGTTATTACCGTAATTCTTGGAACAGTGGCTTCAGAAAAAGCGTACAATAATTTTGCTCCATGCGTTATAATACCTCTCCATTCTTGGTCTGTTCCTGGAAGAAAACCGGGAACATCCTCAAATACGAGTAAAGGAATATTAAACGAATCACAAAATCGAACAAACCTAGCCCCTTTTCGAGATGAATCAATATCCAAAACTCCAGCAAGTGATGCAGGTTGATTGGCAACGACACCTATGGTTCTACCCTCAATACGCGCAAATCCAACAACTATATTCGTAGCAAAGTCTTTATGTACCTCGCGAAAAGAATCATCATCAATAACACAGTCGATTACCTTTCTCATGTCATAAGGTATGCTTGAATTATCCGGAAGGATTTCACCGATTGCCACTTCTTTTTTTACATTAAAAGAATAAGAACTTGGGAAAGGAGCCTCCTCTTCAGCATTTTGCGGAAGGTAGCTCATCAAGTCTCTCACATTTTTAAGACACTCTACATCATTTCCCGAGGTGAAATGGTTCACTCCTGACTTTTCCGCGTGCGTCTTTGCACCACCGAGGTCCTCAGACGATACTTCCTCATGGGTAACGGTTTTAACTACATTTGGTCCGGTTACAAACATATAAGAGGTATCCTCAACCATAAAAACAAAGTCTGTTAAAGCTGGTGAGTAGACCGCACCACCGGCACAAGGTCCCATAATTACTGAAAGTTGAGGTATTACACCTGAAGCTCTAGTGTTTCTGTAGAATATATCTGCATATCCTGCCAGGGATACAACTCCTTCTTGAATCCTAGCTCCACCGGAGTCATTCAGCCCGATGAGCGGGGCTCCATTTTTGAGGGCCATATCCATTATTCTACAAATTTTTGCAGCATGGGTTTCTGAGAGGGACCCCCCGAGAACCGTAAAGTCTTGTGAGAACACATAGACCAGTCTTCCATGTATTGTTCCATATCCTGAAACAACACCATCTCCAGGTATTTTATGTTTATCAAGACCAAATGCTGTTGCCCGATGTTCGACGAATCCACCTATTTCGTGGAAGCTAGATTCATCAAGAAGAACAGCTATACGTTCTCTTGCACTTAACTTCCCTTGTTGATGCTGACGTTGAAGACGTTCTGCACCTCCTCCCTCATAGGATTTATTTCTTTTATTGTGTAACTCTTTATTTTTATCCATGTGTCAATGTAGGTTAACAAAAATAAGGTAAAATTTAAATTTACCTCAGAAATACAATTGCTTCATGCCATATTTCTGTAGATCCAAAAAGGCTGTGCAACAAGCGCTAAAATCAGAAGCATAACAAGAGCAGTCTCGGATACTGAAAAAAGGAATGACCCGCATGTTAAAATCGACCAAAAGAGTATTCTAAATAATCCGAAAATCTGAGTGTTTTTCAAAATTTCAAACCGCAAATTCTGGGGAATTCCTATTTTTTTCTCATTCTTAAGGCGGATTACCTCATTTAAAAAAAGTAATGGAATTAACAAAATTCCTTGTGCAATCCCCAGCTCTTCATAACTTAAAAATGCCCAAATTTCAGCGGTGAAAATTATTGGTTTTAGACTAACATAAGAGAGCAAGTGTAAAAGCACTATTTCTAAAATAATCAGAGCGATACTTTTCAAAAAAAAACTTTTAGGAAAAACAATTGAAGGTAAAAGTGCTAATTTTTTATTCAAAAAAAGTGCCCTAATTACCAAATCAAAAAGAAAGAATAAACAAATAAAATAAAACCCCCAATCCCAAAATAAAAACCCAACCAAAGGGAGTACTGCATCGCCAAGAATAGCACTAATTATTTCGACTTTTTTCACAATTTCCCTTTGATTTCAGCTGCGTATTCCCTTGCTAAATTCTGATTTTCAATAAAGGTACTTAGTGGCATAAAAGGCCCTCTGTCCTCAGGTAGAATTGAAAGTGCTTTCGAATAGCTCTTCAATGCTCTTGTATATGCCTTTTTTTCGGCATAAATGACACCCATATTAACATATGCGTCTATGTGACTTGGGTCAATGGCAACAACCTCGCGATACATATTCAATGCACTGTCTAACTCACCATACTTTTTCTGGTAAATTTGACCCATCTGACAATACGCTTCGCTGTACAAAGAGTCAAGTTCTTGCATCTCTTTATAAACCTGCATTGCCATACGCTCCTTACCAAACAATCCATAAGCGTATGCTAAAGCATATTTATAATCGATGTTCCCCGGTTCTAATTGAACAGCTGAGAGAAAATGATCCATACAACGCGGATTATTCATTTGCTGCAATAAAATCCCCAATTCAATATATATTTCTGGCCTGTCTGGGTAATATTGACTGACACGTGCGTATGTATTGATTGCTGAATCCATATATATTTGAGAGAGCTTTTGAGATCCATCCTCCCCATTCAAAGCAGCAGACAAGACTTTATACATACTTCCTTTTAATACGTGTGCGTCGAAAAATTTTGGAGCTTGTTGAAGTGCTTTATTGATCCAAATTCTAGCTTCATCAAAATCTTGTTGTAAGGCATAGGTATTTGCAAGACCAACCATCGCCTTTACATTTTGTGACTCGTTTTGGACAACCGATTGCAAATAACTTTGTGCTCTGCTGATATCCGAAACCGTTCTATTTCCTTGATTGATAATCGACAGGGCATACATCATTCTCGCACGATTACTTGAACTGTCAAGCCGAAATGCACGAGCAGCATTTGAGTAGGCAAGCGCATAATCATAGTTGTCTAAGGCAAGACTAGCACTTTCTAATAAGGCCGAAATACTATCTGGGGATGCTTCAAGAATTTTATTTAAACGCGTTTTTGATTCAGCATAAGATTCATCTGAGACTACATTAAGAGAATCAATACTTTCAACCGCTTTTTCCGCCTCACCAACACATGCAAATAGAACGATTATAAGCGAGCAAGAAAACAATAAATTTTTCATAATGTAAAGTTAGGGTATTTTGTTTTGCTTAAAGCATTTTGTACCTTTGAACTGTTCTTTTAGATGACAAACCATGAGAATTAAATTGATGTTTTTTCTTGTTTTAATTGTAACGACCAGCCATTCGATTTGGGCGCAGGGTTGCTCCCAATGTAAGCTATTGGCCGAACAAGGAAGTAGTCTAGATGAGGCATCCTTTGGTAGCAACATCAACGCTGGTATTCTTTTTCTTATGGTAATACCTTACTTAGCCTTGATGTTTCTTTTCCGAGAACAAATAAAATCACGTTTGTCTCGACTTTTTGCGAAGAAAAGCTAATCCCAAACAACAGAGATTTTTCCAGCCGATTTACCACTCTCTAGACGTGCGTGGGCAGCTGAAATATCGTCTATCGGATACACTTTATCTACAATTACGCTGATTTTTTTTTGCAAATATAGGTCCATAACCTGTTTAAGACAATACTGCATGACTCTAGGTTTTTCATCAGCAATTTTTAACATATTTACGCCTAAGATACTTTTCGAGGTCATCATTATGGCTGCAGGCAAAATAGCGCCCATCTTTCTGAGGAAATTCAAGGAAGAGAAAATACCAAAACGACCAGAAAGTTCAGCGGCGCCAAATAAATAAAGCTTCCCACCAGGGACCAAATGATTCCAGTCCTTTTTAAATGTTGAACCACCTACCGGATTGAAGACAGCATCCAGCTTTTTACCGTCATTTATGGCCTCAATATAGTCCTGGGTTTTATAATTAACTACCTGGTCTGCACCGATATTTTTAACAATTTCAACTTTTTCAGCTGAACCTACTTTAGCAATAACCTCAGCTCCACGAAGCTTCGCAAGCTGTATCAAAATTGAACCTACTCCTCCGGCGGCGGCGTGGATCAAAATACGATCACCACTTTGAATAGGTGCAAAATAATCGGTCATGTAATATGCCGTTACCCCTTGCGTGCTTAAGGCCAAGACCTCGGAGGCGGGCATATCATCTATCGGGACCAATGCCATCTCTGTTGTAACAACATGTCTGCCGTAACCACCAAATCTACAAAAGGCAAGAACACGCTTACCCATTAAACTAGAATTTCCATCTGGACCGACAGATACAACCTCTCCAACTACTTCATACCCAACTACGCAAGGCATTGGTGGCGCTTCTCGGTATAGGCCATTGCGTGCCATTACATCGGCATAATTCAAGCCAAAGGATTCACTTTGAATGATTACTTCCCCCTTATTTAGGGAAGGTAAAATTATCTCTTTTCTCAGAAAAGCATGCTTCGCCTCTCCTTTTTTAACTAAGAAAATTGCTTCTGATTTCACTAACTTTTACTTTAGAATCTTAAAGAGACACCACCCATTACTTGTATAGGTTGGACAGGGTAGTTATACCAAGCATTGTAACGCTGAGATAGCATATTATTAAGTTGCAAGAAAGCAGTGACTCGTTTATTGTAACGGTATGAAATACCTAGGTTAAAATCAACGATCCCACCAAGACCAATATAGTATTGTCCGTCAATCTCTGTTGCACCGTCAAGCATTTCATAGACCAATGCCTTTCTGCCGGTTTCAATGTGACCATCCAAATTGAACATAAACTTATCGAATAGATTATATGCTGCTCTGAGTTGAAATTCAAAGACAGGTAAGTTCCATGCATAGGCTTGATTTAAGGCCTCATATGAATTGAAGCGCGCCATTCCATCAATCTTTAGTTTTTCATCTAGTTGATAAAAAATAGAAGCCTCAATACGTGTATGATTTAACGTATCATATATCACCCCGAACTTATTCCTCAATGAGGACATCGTGTCTGTCACAAAGAATGCCTTATTTGTGACTTTCTTGAAGCTCACATTGGCATTGAAGCCCATTCTTTTACTGAGTGTTCCTTTTATTCCCCCGTAAATATCGTAGGGATTATTTTCATTTAAAAGCCTTACTGAGGGAGCTAAAAATTGATTCGTTTGCGATAAAGATGAGAACGAATTTTGCATTAGCCCTCCTCTTATTCCTGCAAACGGAATGAAAATGTCATTAAACAAAGAATACTTTATTTCGGCCTTCGGATAAATAAAGAACTCTGTCTCTTCACCAATATCTATAGCCATCGACAGGCCAATATCTAGTTTAAATCTATTGTCCATGAGCTGTGTCAATACCCCTGGCTTAAAATCTACAATTGTATTGGACCGTGCACGACCCGAGTCCAACGGCAAACTAACAATTGAGTCCATAACTCCAAAGCGATAGTTATTCAGGCGTATCCCTAAATTGGCATAAAACTCTTCAGATTTATAATTGTACCATCCTTTGACATTCAGCCTTGCATTGTGCTCTGCAACCCTCCATTCATTTAAGGAATCTTTAAAAGGTAATGCGGTTTGTAGGTAATGATACCCTAAATCTACATCGTAATTCATTACCGCACTATCACCGAAATCAGAAACATAACCTATGTTGGCTCCAATCCTCTGGAACCGTTGAGAAATCAATGATTTATCAATCGTATCAGACGGAATTCCATAATAATTAAAACCATGGTTCAAGTAATTCAATTCCCCATTAATGGTATAGGTATTATCCACTATTTTACCGTATAAAGTAGCACCTGTTCTATCATAATTTGCCGGGGCATATACATCACCATTTCGGTTTTTTATTTTTGCAAAAGAGCTTATATGGTCGACTTTTAATCCATATTGATACCCTTTTGATCTCGTTGAATTGTATATGAATTGACCTAAAGGCATTACGCCTGACCCCATACCAATCTTAGTATAAAAAGGATAAAGCTGACGAAGCTTTTCCGTAGTTTCAATTTCTGCTGCTTTAATTGGTGTCAGCCTAATTTGTGTTGGATATAAATAGGCCAATAAAGGGTATGATGCAACAGCAGATGGTTTGACAGTATCTATGATTTGAGGAGATAGCGTAAGTCGACTTGCTGGCTCAACCTTTCGACTGCCCTTACCATCAATCGTCACATCCGGAGACTGCGCAGTACCTTCCTGAAAAAAGAAAAAAAGAAAGCAAAAAAATAAATATTTATAGCTACTCTTCATTGATTTCTATTTTAGTTTCTGGACTTTCTTCTTCTTTGTTCTCCTCAGCTTCTTTGAGTAGAATAATATCTTGCCATAAAAGATTTGCCTCCTCAATAATACCATCATCTTTGACCGGGTAATGCTCTTTAACAGACTTAAGGTTCTGTTCTGCTTGAACATAATCCTTCTGCTTGATAAATATTTTTGATTTTAAAATCAATGACTTTGCAATCCAATAGTCATAGCTAGGCTTCATCTTTAGAAGCTCTTGTATTTCTATACCAGCTGTATTTAAATCATCTTGTATGTAGTGTATGTAAGCCATAGTATACTTCGCCTCTGAACCCATGAATGTTGTGGTATTGTCTACCAACCACTTTAGCGGAATTAAGGCCTCTTCATATTGTTCTTGACGAAACGCTGAAATACCATATGCGTAATTGGCCTCAGCCTGCTGGGTATCATCCAATTCAGTTGCTTCTAGAACAAGGGCTGCATACATTTTGCTTTTTTGATAATCCTCGGTGAAATAGCTTGCACGCATAATTCCGAATCGAGAAATAAATTGGGCGCTTGGTGTCGTAGCCAAAAGTTCTAATCTTTGATAATATTCTAAAGCATTGAGATAATCTTTTTTCTTATAGTAATGATTGGCCACACGTCTCGCTGCAGCCTCACTATACGCGTTGCTTGTAGCATCTAAGAAACGTTTGTAATTTTCGATTCCGTTTAGGGTATCGTTTACGGCAAGGTAAGACGTGCCGAGGTAATAATACGTTTCAGCAACATACTGTCCATTTTCAGAGAAACTGCCTAAGTATACTTGGAACTTTTCTATGGCCTCCAAATAACTTGTATCTAAATAGGCTTGTAATGCTGGTGTATAGAACAAGTTTTCTTTTTCGTCATCGGTGTAATTGATACAACTATATCTCTCAACGACCTGCGCAGCCTTTTGTGGTTTTTGTTGTGCTGTATATACATCAACCAACCCCTTTGCTGCTATTTCACAAACATCATTTTCATTTTCATGCTCAGAAAGAACTTTTAAATATGCAAGCTCTGCTTTTTCATATTGCCACTTTTTCAAATAACAATTTGCTTTTCCAATTTTGGCTTGAGTCAGAAAAGGAGAGTTGGGGAAATCGATAATTAAATTATCATAGTACAACAACGCCTCATCATTATTACCGATTGAGGAATACGTATTTGCCAACTCATAGGTGGCATTCATCGTATATTTGGATGTTGGATAAGCCGTCAATATTTCTTTAAGCTTCGCAATCTTGACTCCTCCTTCACCACTATAACCATAAGCCTTCGCCACATAATACAGCGCCTTATCATTCAATAATGTGTTGTAGGCAAGTGCTTTTTCATAAAACTCAATTGCCAATGCATTTTCTTTATCTAAGTAAAAAATATCTGCGACACGAAAACATGCATCTACCTCTTTGCGTGTATTTTTTGGATTAGACTGTAAATAAATCCTAAAGTTTTCTGATGCTCTACTATCTGAATCCAACTCTTTATAAGCATATGCCATGTTGTAATAAGCATCGATTTTTTCTGGTATTGCATTAGAAGCTGGCGCAGAAATAAATAGCTTGTAATTGGCAATAGCCTCTTGCATTTTGTCTTGTCTATAGTATGCATCGGCAATCCAATATCTAGATAAAGCTGCAAGCTCGGGATCAATAGGGTGGTCATTGACCGCAGCAAATGCGGCAATAGAGGAATTATAAAGGCGCTTTTGAAATAATTCAACTCCGTGGTTGTAGGATAATGTCTGATATACTCTTTTCAACCTCGTGTCAAGTTTTGGGAGTTTTTTGAGTGAGGCTATTGCTTTTTTGTAATTACTTGTTGAACTGTAAGCATTAATCAAATACTGGTACACATCCTCTTTTCTAGAGGAGCTCGGGTATTCTGATAGATAATTTTCAAATGCGCGAACCGACTCGTCGTAGGGGTTAATATCTACTGCAAATGATATGACCGCAAAGTTATAAAGTGCATCCTCTTTAATTTTAGGGATGGCTGACATTTGAGAAGCATTTTCGAAGGCACTACGGGCAGGCAATAACTGGTCACTAAGCTGATAGCATTCCGCAATTTTATACATTGCAATTTGACCTAAACTATCGTCAACGCGAACAACTTGATCTAAATAGTTAATCGCGCCTTCATATGCTTTTGTCTCAAACATTGCGTAACCAATTTGATAAGCATCATGTCTAGATAACCTAGATTTTTTTGCGTACTTAAATAAATAACTCAAAGCATCTGAATACAATCTTTTGTTGTAATAGGCATTTCCGATAATGTGATTCACATCTTTTTCATGATTTATCAACTTACACGCCAATACAGTTGGTGCGTACTCAATTACCGCATCATAATTACCCTGTTTATGGTAGATTTGTACAATATAATAGGGCACAATTCCACAATAATTAGTGTTTTTTTCGAGCGCTAAAAATTGTTCTAATGCAAGCTGATAGGACCCTCTCTCGTAGCACAAATGCCCGAAAAAGTACTTGCTTGGCGGTACATACTGGGAGCTTCCTTTTAAATTTTCTCGAAATGCATTGATGGCAGCTTCGAAGTCTTCATTTTGCAGCGCCGAATAACCTAACTTAAAATAAAATTCTTCTTGTAAAGAGGAGTCGATATCTCCTACATTTAACTTACTTAGCCAAAGCTGAGCATCATCATAAGTTTCATCTTGAAAAAATGAATTCCCTATTTTAAAATTAATAAAACTACGGTGAATATTTTCAGGATAAATCCTATTATAATTCATCAGAAGATCTATTGCATCACTGTTGTAGAGCTCCAAACCCGAAAGTCCTTCATAGTATAATGCCTTTTGATAAAGCGGGTCATTATAATTATTGCAAAGATTGATGAATGACCTAAATTCCTTTTTTGCAGCGCCGTACTGTAGATTGGTGTAGAGCTCTTCTCCACGAAAATACCCATCATATAAACTAGTATACTTATCCGTTTTTTGAGAGAAAACCAGACAAGAGAAAATGGCAAATACCAATATAATGAAGGATGTTCTACTTTTTCGCACTAAACAAATTTACATTCACAAACAAGCCAAGTTGAGACCCCGTTCAAAAGTTTTAAACCTCATCTTGTTAAGAGATAATCTGGACCAAATATTTTTTCACAAAGATGATTCCGCACTTTTGTATAAACACATAAGTTTTATGTCTGAAGTCGTTACGCTTAAAAATGCTGATATCTTTCAGAAAGGCAGCCAGGTTCTTTCTAATGTTCAGCTGTCAATTCATGCAGGACAGTTCGTATTTCTTATTGGAAAAACAGGTAGTGGAAAGAGTAGCCTGCTTAAAACATTATATGGAGAATTACCTCTGCAAGCGGGAGAAGGCAGCTTCGATGTATTTAATTTGAAGAAAATAAAAAGAAAGAACATTCCAATGCTCCGCAGAAAAATTGGAATTGTTTTTCAAGACTTTCAATTGCTAATGGACCGTACAATTATTCAAAATTTATACTTTGTACTAAAAGCGACAGGATGGAAAAAAAAGAAAGATATTCATGAGCGTGCTATTGGATGTCTAAAATTGGTTGGTCTAGAACAATTAGGAGATAAAATGCCTCACGAGCTTTCTGGAGGAGAGCAACAAAGAGTGTCTATTGCCCGCGCATTATTAAATGATCCAAAATTAATTTTAGCAGATGAGCCTACAGGGAACCTCGATCCTGAAACCTCAGAGGGTATTATGCGCCTATTGATTGCTATTTCGAAAGAAAAAAACGCTGCTATTCTCATGGCTACTCATGACATGCATATTGTAAAACTATTTCCCACAAAAACCTTATTGGTAGACAAGGGATTAATTGTTGAGCAAAATTAACGCTCCATTTCACCACAAATAGGCATAGAAATGAGTGCTTTAATCTTATCAGAATCCTTCTCATTCCCAAGGACAAACATTAATTTTGTGAGCGCTGCCTCAGCAGTCATATCTGTTCCACTTATCACACCAATTTTATTAAAAAATGAACTGGTTTGATAAGCCCCTTGTTTTACGCCACCTGAACTACATTGCGTAATATTGATAATTAATCCACCATCTTCAACATAACGGACCATGAGTTGTTGCATTTTATCAATCGAAGGTGCATTACCAGAGCCAAAGGTTTCAATTACAATCCCTTTTGTCTGGTTGGTATCAAAAAGACCTTTATATAGTTCAATGTTCATTCCAGGGAATATTTTCAACAATGCAACTGATTTAGACATTCCAAATTGATATATCGGCTCAGAAAATTCAGACCGTTGAAGGGCACTCCATTTATATTTGATATTCACACCGGCAACAGCAAGTTCCGGATAATTCGGAGATTTGAATGCTTCAAACTGATTTGAGCTAACCTTCGAGCTTCTATTTCCTCGATATAGAGAGTACTCAAAATAAACAGCAACCTCCTGTATGATGGACTCCCCATTTGAATCTTTGGCCGCTGCAATTTCAATTGCCGTAATAAGGTTCTCTTTGCCGTCCGTTCGAATTACACCGATAGGTAATTGAGACCCTGTGAAAATGATAGGCTTTTTTAAACCCTGAATCATAAAACTAAGCGCTGAGGCAGAATAAGACATCGTATCTGTCCCGTGAAGAACTACAAAACCGTCGTAATGATGGTAATTTTTTTTGATAAGCTTTGCCAAATTCACCCAATGCTCTGACGTCATTTCAGAGGAGTCAATAGGCTTTTTTATACTCATTGTGTCTATTTCAGTATGCAACCGATTGAGCTCCGGAATGTGCTCATAAACTGTATTAAAATTAAAACTATTTAAGAGGCCTGTTTCAGGGTCCTTAATCATCCCAATCGTCCCTCCAGTATAAATCACCAATACTTTTGTCATGTTACCAAGAATTTTGAAAGTTGAAAAAGCTCCTCTGCATTCTCTGAGGTAGTATTCTTTATTTTTGCAATAGGGCATTCGTAAATATCTGAAAGCTTGTCTGCTATGTAAAAGAGGTAGGAACTTTCATTTCGCTTTCCTCTGTGTGGCATTGGGGCCAAATACGGCGCATCAGTCTCTAACAAAATATGGTTTAATGGAATGCTTTTTAGAACTTTAGGAAGTGTTGAATTTTTAAATGTAACAACACCGCCAATACCAAATTTGAAACCTCCATACGCGATAATTCTCTCAGCATCTTCTGTAGTTCCTGAAAAGCAATGAAACACCCCGCGAAGATTATTACTGTTCTCCTCGTCTAGAATATTTAAAATCTCTGTCATAGAGTCTCGAGCATGAATCACAATTGGCAGTGCTAATTCTTTTGCCCAATTTATTTGCATTCGAAAAGCTGCTATCTGCTGCTCGATAAAGCTTGTATCCCAATATAAGTCAATTCCAATCTCTCCAACTGCAATATACTTTTGGTCTCCTTGAAATAACTCAAAGCCTATGCGCTTGAGCTGGTTTGAATATTCCAAATCAACACTGCAAGGGTGTAAACCCATCATAGGGATACAACCCTTATCTAATTTTACTAACTTGTGCAGCGCATCGATAGAATTTACATCGATATTAGGAAGCAAAATATAATCAACTCCTTTATCTCTTGCACGACGAATGGCCTCAGCTTGATCCTCCAGGAATTGTTCGCTGTACATATGTGCGTGTGTATCAATCATCTAAAATAAGGATAAGCTGATACCCATTTGTATCGGGTGGATGTCTATACTTTCATTATCGGAAAAGAGGGTCAAGGGCTGATACGCAAAAAATAAAGACCAGTTTCTAAAACCAAATCTAGCATATGAGGAAATATAAAACCAATTGTACTCTTCTCTAAGTTTTACCTCTGAATACGAAATCTCATCTTCAAATTTCCTGTAAGAGCTGAAATTCATGCTTGGTTGCACACCCAATCTCGCCCCTAGAATCAGCTTTGTATGCTTCCATCCTGTTGACCTCAATCTAAATTCCAAAGGGATAAAAAACTGATGTATCGTAAGAAAAGAAGATAAAATACTGTCATTTGGAGCTGGGAAAGCGGCTTGAACAGCATCAAACGAAGTGAGGTAAAAAACACGCGGGGTTCTATGGTTCAAATATGCATAGCCAAAACCAATACCGAAAGAGACTCTTTCCGTGGATTTTAACTGAATATCCTTATTTATACTTCCGCTAAAACCTATCGAATTCCAATTATTTTGAAAAGGGCCATTTTCACCTATCCAGTCATTGTACGTTAAATCAATAATTAATCTGTCATACTTCTTTCTATCAATATCCTTGAAAGGTCTTAAACCACTATAATACCAGAATAGCCCAGGCCTATTTTGAGACTGCCTTTCAACTTGCCCAAGCAAGCTCATATGTATACAAAGAAACAGAAGTACTAATTTCATTTTACAGACCGAATTGATTTTTCCCAATTCCATGCATCCTTAACTGCATCTTTCATTGTCTTTTTAGCAGTCCATCCCAAAAGTTGCTCGGCATAATCTACATTGGCATAAATTTCAATTACGTCACCCGGCCTATTTGGGCCAAATTCGTAATTCAGTTTAATGTCATTTACCTTCTCAAAAGTCTTGACAACCTCTAAAACACTTGACCCATTGCCTGTGCCAATATTGACAATCTCATGACAGCCATCGGCTGAATTTATTAGGTAATCCAGAGCTTTTACATGTGCCTCCGCAAGATCAACAACATGAATATAATCCCGAATACAGGTGCCATCAATGGTTGGATAGCTGTTGCCAAATATTGTAAGTTTTTCATGTAAACCCGCTGCTGTCTGTGTTACAAATGGGAGCAAATTATTCGGTTTTCCGATTGGAAGCTCGCCTATTTGCGCAGAGGAATGTGCTCCAATTGGGTTAAAATACCGCAAACTCATTAAACGAAGCTCATTTTGCGAAAAAAACAAGTCATCAATGATTTTTTCTCCAAGCCACTTTGTAAAACCATAAGGTGAGGTAGGTATTGTTTTGGGTGTTTTTTCAGACACCTCTTTTTTTCCCTGTGGTTCACCGTATACGGTACAAGATGATGAAAACACGAAGGGGATTTTAGGATTCTCGGAAACAATTTTCAATATTGAAACCAATCCTTCAATATTATTTTGGTAATACCTCAATGGGTTTTCAACCGATTCTCCAACCGCTTTATACGCAGCAAAATGTATAATCCCACAAACCTCATTTGCTTTTATATATCCTCTCAAATAATCCGTATTGCAAACATCCTGCCTTAAAAGTTCAGGGCGAAAACCTAAAATATTGCTTAATCCATCGATAACGGATTCATTTGAATTTCTAAAATCATCAAGTAAAACAGGCTCGTATCCCGTATTGAAAAGTTCTACCACAGTGTGCGAACCAATATATCCAGCACCCCCAGTTACCAATACTTTTTTTGACATGTCTCAAAGGTAGAGAAATTCAACTATTTTTAAGGTGTGAAAGAAGACCATTTTAATTTCAGATCACGCCTACCTGAAAGGCCAGAAAAGCGCACCCTTGTTAAGTTGGTATTTTATACTGTTGTATCTACAATGCTGATTTTTTATCTTTATTCAACGATTTAATAGAATCAGTTATAAATGTTCACCCTAATTTTAGCGCTACTGCTTCCTCTCTTTGACGCCTGCGATGACCTTACCGTCATTGTTTCGGGATGCAAATCACAAAAGGGTCAGATTTTTATTGCTTTATATGATGAACAGAGTCAATTTCCTATTTTCGGAAAGCAGCTCATAGGAGAAATTATGCCCTTAACTAAAAAGCCAAGGCATGAATTTACCTTCAAAAAAATTCCTCACAAGACCTATGCTATCGCCGTTTTTCATGATATAAATAATAATGGTAAACTGGATAAAAATGCATTAGGGCTTCCACTTGAACCATATGGATTTTCAAATAATGCAAGAAGTACCTTTAGTGCGCCAAGTTTTTCTCAAGCATCATTTTTGCATGAAAAAGAGCAAAGCATATCAATTATCGTTAGATAAAACTATTCAAATTGAATGAGTAACTCGCCCTTATCAACCACTTGATCTTTCTCAATTACGACACTTTTCACAACCCCTTCACCATCAGATTTTAAAATGTTTTCCATTTTCATTGCTTCAAGAGAAAGGATCGGTTCTCCAACTTTGACATGGTCCCCAACCTGTACCTGAATGTTTAAAATCCTTCCTGGCATTGGCGAGGTAATCTCCTTTAACTGCTTTACTTTTACTTTATCAAGACCTAATTCTGATATAAGATCATCCAATACGAACCTCTTTTTTAACTCAAATACACGGTGATTTAATTTAAGACGGAGTTTCCTATTTTCAATATCTCTATTTAAAATCTCTCCCTTAAAAGATTTACCCTGATAGATCACTTCGAAGAAATCTCGATCAATCCAATGGACTTCTGCTCCAGAACCAGGCTCGACCTCCACACCATCGATAAAAAAAATTGAATTTTCAGACATATTTACAAATATAGAATATTATGCTTCTTTTTTCTTTAGGCTAATTTTAAGGTCGTTTTCCTCTTCAATGGTTTCGAAATGAATGTCTCCGTTCAAATTTGTAAAACTTATATCAGAAGCAAGAACTTCCTCAGCGACATAAGCCTTATTACGCTCAATCGCAACTTGAATTGCCTCATTTGTCTCTAACACGAGAGAGATTCGATCTGTAACTTCCAATCCTTTTTGCTTACGTAAGTTTTGGACCCTATTCACAAGCTCTCTAGCAATACCCTCAGACTTTAAATCTTCTGAAATAGAAATATCCAATGCAACTGTGAGGCCGTCTTCATTTGCCACCAACCATCCAGGGATGTCCTTTGTTTCGATAACGAAATCATTTAAATCTAAAATAATCTCATCTCCATTGACCGCGCCCTTCCATAGTCCTTTCGACTCAAGGTCATAAATATCTTCTGCTGTCCACTGTGAAATAAATGCAGCTATCGCTTTCATATGCTTGCCATATTTAGGGCCAATTGTCTTAAAGTTCGGCTTGATACTTTTAACCAAAACCTCATTATCTTCCTTTATTATTTCAAGCGATTTTACATTTACCTCTGATAAAATCAACTCCCGAACATGCTTTAGGTTTATCTCTGTTTCCATATCCAAAACGGGAACCATAATCTTTTGTAGAGGCTGTCTGACACGAATTCTTTCCTTCTTACGTAAGCCAAGTACCAATGAACAAATACGTTGTGCCAATTCCATTTGCTTTTCAAGATCCTTTTGAATGACCGCAGAATTTACAACAGGAAAGTCCACAAGGTGTACAGATTTCGATTTTGATTTTTGAGACCCTTTATTCAAATCTAAATAAAGTCGATCCATAAAGAAAGGAGCAATTGGAGAGCCAATAACCGCTACAGTCTCTAAACAGGTGTAAAGTGTTTGATAGGCCGCAAGCTTATCATTGGGATCGTCGTTCTTCCAAAATCTTCTTCGACAAAGACGAACATACCAATTTGATAGCTGTTCAGTTACAAATTCTTGAATTGCCCTACCCGCACGAGTCGGCTCATAGGAAGAATAACTATCCTCGACATTTTGAACCAATGAGTGAAGCTTTGACAAAATCCATCGGTCAATTTCTGTTCTATCTTCAAGTGAAAGCTCTTTTTGCGAATAATCAAATTCATCAAGGTTCGCATACAATGAGAAGAATGAGTAGGTATTATATAAAGTCCCAAAAAACTTTCGCTGTACCTCAAGGATTCCATCAATGTCGAACTTCAAATTATCCCATGGCTGTGCATTAGTAATCATATACCACCTAGTGGCATCTGGACCATATTTACGAAGTGTTTCAAAGGGATCTATACCATTCCCCAGACGCTTCGACATCTTTTGACCCTTTTTATCGAGAACCAAACCATTGGATACTACATTTTTGTAGGCTACCTTACCAAAAACCATGGATGAAATAGCATGAAGCGTATAAAACCACCCTCGTGTCTGATCGACTCCTTCTGCGATGAAATCTGCAGGATAAGCGGTACTATTTTCAATTTTATCTTTATTTTCAAAAGGATAATGCCATTGGGCATAAGGCATCGAACCTGAATCAAACCATACGTCCATAAGATCAGATTCACGATTCATAGGCTTGCCAGAATCAGAAACCAAAACGATGCCATCTACAATGTGTTTGTGCAAATCAATTTGATTGTAATTCGCCTCAGACATGTCTCCGGGAGTAAAATCCTTCAAAGGATTTTCGGACATAACCCCAGCCTCTACAGAAAGTTGACATTCATTTTTAAGTTGCTCTACAGAACCCATACATTTTTGTTCGAGTCCATCTTCGGTTCTCCATATGGGAATTGGAATTCCCCAATACCTCGACCTCGAAAGATTCCAATCATTTGCATTCTCCAACCATTTGCCAAAACGACCCGTTCCTGTTGCTTCTGGTTTCCAATTAATGGTATTGTTTAAATCCACCATGCGCTGTTTGTGTTTGGTGACATTTATAAACCAAGAGTCAAGAGGATAATACAATATCGGCTTATCCGTCCTCCAACAATGAGGATAGCTATGCTCATATTTTTCAACCTTAAAGGCCCTGTTTTCTGTTTTTAGCTTCACGCAGATTTCAATATCTGCCGACTTATCAGGCGCCTCTCCGTCAGGATAGTACTCATTTTTAACGTACATACCTGCAAAGTCGGTAACTTCCTTACGAAAACGACCTTGAAGATCCACTAAAGGAACAAGAGAATCATATTCATCTCTAACTAGCATTGGTGGAACTCCTGCATCTTTGGCAACTTTTGCATCATCTGCTCCAAAAGTAGGTGCCGTATGCACGATACCCGTTCCATCTTCTGTCGTCACAAAATCACCAGAAATGACCTGAAAAGCATTTTCTGGATTTTCAGCGGGTACACAATAATTAAGCAGTTGCTCATATCTAAGTCCGAGTAAATCCCTACCTGAACAACTATCACCTACATAAAAAGGTATTTTTTTTGCGCCTTCTTCGTAGCTTTCTAAGTCATTGATATGGTCAACAGAGAAATATCCCTTTGAAAACTGATAGTTCACAAGATTCTTTGCCAATATTAAATTAGACCTTTTAAAGGTATACTGATTGTATGTTGTTACACACACATACTCTATTTTTTCTCCAACAGTCAGTGCTGTATTAGATGGCAACGTCCAAGGTGTTGTTGTCCATGCCAACAAAAACAATTCACCATCAATATTAAAGGGAGATTTTGCATTATCAGTCACCTTAAATTGAGCCACTGCAGAGGTGTCCTTTACATCTTGATAACATCCAGGCTGATTGATTTCGTGAGAAGAAAGCCCCGTTCCAGCTTTCGGAGAATACGGCTGAATAGTATACCCTTTGTACAATAAATCGTTATTATAAAGCTCAGAAATTAACCACCATACAGTTTCCATATATTTGGACTTGTAGGTCACGTAGGGATCATCCATATCTACCCAATATCCCATTTTTTTAGTGAGGTCATTCCAAACGTCCGTATACTTCATGACAGCTTTTTTACATGCCGAATTGTAAGCATCAACAGAAATTTTTTTCCCAATATCCTCTTTCGTAATTCCTAGTTCCTTTTCAACACCAAGTTCAACTGGGAGACCATGTGTATCCCATCCTGCCTTTCGTTTTACTTGAAATCCTTTGAGGGTTTTAAAACGACAAAATATATCCTTGATGGAACGCGCCATGACATGATGAATTCCCGGCATTCCATTCGCTGAAGGCGGCCCCTCAAAAAAAACAAAAGGTTTGGCACCTTCCCGAGAGGACACAGAGGCCTCAAAAACAGCATTTCGGTCCCATAAGTCCTGAATTTCTTTTGAGATCTCAGGTAGATTCAAGCCTTTATATTCAGGATATTTATTATTCATTAGTAAATCATTAAAGAAGAGTGTAAAATTAGGAAGATTAAAGCAATTTTTACAATCGAACCTTGCTTATTTCACAGACACAAAAAAAGGGCGATTTTCGCCCTTTTACGTTTACCGTATTTCAATTCAAATTTGGGATAAAAAACCCTATAATTTCTTTGCAGCTTTTTTAGCAACTTTGTTGATGCGTTTTGCAAGATCAGCGACCAATTTTTCGGATGCGCTTTCGCACAATGGAAGAAGCTTTTCTGGCTTCATAATTGGAATGCCTCCAACAATAGCAACATTTTTTTTAGACGTACCATATTCGTTCAATGTAAATGCGCGTTTACCTTCTGAATTCCATAGTTTAATTCTCACAAAGGCCCTAACTCCAGCAGTAAATGGGATAGGCTTCTTTACAAAATCATAGCCCATTGAAACAAACATAACGCCATCCGCATCGCTGAACATATTTACCATTTGCATCTGATTGCTTTTTTCTCCTTTAAAAAGCGACTCAACAAGAGGCTTGTATCCCTCTGGTGTCAAATAACGTTGAAAAAGTTTACTGCGGTCAGCATCCTTATCTTCATTGAATCGACCCTCATAAGCAATATACTCTGGTCTCTTTATAACATCATCTTCAGGGATCAATTCAAAAGGGAAGCTTTTTGAATATTCTTCAGTAAAAGTTTTGTAGAAATTATCTAAAACTGGCTGTAAATTAAAATTTGGATCTTCTGATAAGGAGGCAATAGCTGCAATCATTCCAACTGAACCATCTAAATCCTCAAAGCCGATATGCTTAGAAACCCAAAAGCTTGTTAAAGCAACCTTTTTTTGTGCAATTGCAGTTGAATTGAGGAGCAGACTTGCAGTAAATGCAAGCATTATTATTTTTTTCATAATTGTTTTTTATTTTCGAGTAGCCAAATATACACAATTGAAAACAATATGTGCACCAATTTAATTCCTCATGTATAAAATCAGTTTTATCAATTATTTTAAGCGAAAAAGTGGCATCTCAAAAATTTATAGCTCGATAAACTACTTTCATCTCCTTCTATTTACTGTTATTTATCTTTGTAAAACTGGATTTGACGCGTATGCCCAAGAACTTAAAGATGGTACCTATTTAAATGCAGCTCTTTTCGGAACGAATTTCAAATGGGGAGCAGCATGCGCATCCTATCAAGTAGAAGGGGCTTGGAATATTGATGGTAAAGGCCCCTCTATTTGGGATAACTTTACACATAAAAAAAGAAAAATCCACAACCAAGAAAATGGAGATGTAGCTACTGACTTTTACCATCGATATAAAGAGGACATTGCGCTACTAAAAGAAATGGAATTTGGTGTTTTTCGCTTTTCAATCTCCTGGTCAAGAATCTTTCCTAAAGGGACCGGGGAAATAAATCCAAAGGGAGTCGAATTCTATCACCAAGTGATTGATGAATGTCTTTCTGTTGGCATTGAACCGTGGATTACACTATACCATTGGGACCTACCGCAGGCATTAGAAGAAAAAGGAGGGTGGGCCAACAGGGAAATCATAAGTTGGTTCAATGATTATGTTTCCTTTTGCACTGAAGAATATGGTCACAAAGTAAAGAACTGGATGGTCATGAATGAACCTGCAGCATTTATAGGCTTGGGTTATATGCTGGGATACCACGCACCAGGTAAAAAAGGCCCCTACAAATTTTTAAAAGCGACACATCATGCCTGCCTAGCTATGGCTGAAGGGGGACGAATGATCCGAAAGAATATCCCTGACGCAAATATAGGAAGCACCTTCAGCTGTTCTCAGATAGACCCTTATAGAAATGATTCCGTACTTGAATTCAAGGACAGGGGGGCAGTCAAAAGAATGGATGCCTTGCTAAACAGACTTTATATAGAGCCCTCCTTAGGATTAGGTTATCCTGTGGATGCACTTCCTGCGTTAAAAAGGATAAAGCGCTACTTTGAACCTGGGGATGAAGAGCGCTTGAAATTTAAATTTGATTTCATCGGACTGCAGAATTATTTCCGAGTCGTCACCAAAAAAAGTCTTTTCCCGCCATTTCTTTGGGCGAAACAAATTTCAGCTGAAAAAAGAGGTGTCCAAATGAATGAGATGAAATTCGAGGTATACCCAGAAGGAATATACAGTATCATCAAGCAATTTTCAAAATACGATATCGATAACATTATTATAACCGAAAATGGAACTTGTTTCAAGGATAGCGTTGAAAACAACCGGGTACTTGATCCCAAAAGAATTGATTTCTTTGAAAGATATTTGAAGCAGGTCTTAAAAGCAAAAAACGAGGGAGCACCTGTAAATGGATACTTCGTATGGAGTCTTACAGATAATTTTGAGTGGAGCGAAGGTTATGAACCAAGGTTTGGCCTGGTACATGTAGATTTCAAAACACAAAAAAGAACCATAAAGAATTCTGGATATTGGTTTCAATCATTTCTTTCCTCTTCAAAATGAAGAATAAGGAAATAAGAATTAAAATAAATCATTAAACCTCTCTGATAAAATATAATCCTATGCTTAAGTATGACGGAACGAGATCATAAATGGCGCGATACAATTCAAAAAGGAGGGGGCAAAGCCGAGAAAGCTTTTCAAGACCTCACTAAATTCTATGGACCAAAGCTTTATACGCAGGTTTACAAAATGGTTAAAAATGATTCGTACACAAAGGATATTCTACAAGAAATATTTATCAAAATATGGCTCAATATTGGAAAATTCGAGGGGAAATCATCCCTATACTCTTGGCTCTACAGGATTGCACACAATGAAGCCCTCAGTTTTTTAAATAAAGAAAAAAGAAAGTCAAGTATATCATTAGACCAAAACATTATTGAACTAATTCCTGGTTCAAAAGAGTTACAAGGAAAAGGAACAGACGAAATCCTTTCCTTATTAAATCAGGCAATTGCAAACTTACCCGAAAAGCAGGCACTTGTATTTGAGCTAAAATATTTTCAAAATCTTAGTTATAAAGAAATACAAGAAATCACAAAGACCTCGCAAGGGTCCTTAAAAGCAAGTTTTCATATTGCCAAAGAAAAAATTTCCAATTTTTTGATTTTAAAATTAAACCAATCGCCTCTGGTATAATCTAACAAGAGAATGGACAATAAAAAAAATATACTAGATTTCATCAAACCGGTTAAAACCAATGTGCCGAAAGAAGAATTCTTTGCTCGTCTTGCTTTAAATATTGCCAAAACAGAACAAATACCAACAAACACCGAAAAAAACACCAAGGTTCGATTTTTGACCTTTGTTTATGCAGCGGCAGCCGTTTTAGTTATTGGTTTTGTCCTTTTCCAGCAATTTATGTCACCCTCTGTCCAACCTAGTGGATATGAAAAATATCTCGCAAAACTCAGTCCAAACGAAATTCTAGAGTATGTTGAAAGTAATATCGATGATTATTCGGAAGACGAGCTGATTGATGCCTCTTTACCTATTACGGAGGAAGAAATGGAGAGTGCAAGTTTCACAGAGGTCTTCGGCTACATCCCCGAAGATGTAAAAAAAGAAACCCTTGAGCAATACCTAGATGAAGATTTTATTAACCTAAATGATTTTGACGAAAACGAATTATTAATTTTTTAAATACACCAACATGAAACATTTATTAATTGTATGCCTTATAATGAGCAGCTTTACATTCCTTGCTCAAGAAAAAACGAAGAAAGAAGAGAGAAAACAGCGCACAGAGCGCATCGAACAAGCGAAAGTTGCGTTTATTTCTAAAAAATTAGAGCTGAGCACTGAGCAAGCCGAGGCATTTTGGCCCATCTATAACGAGATGCAGGAAAAAATAAAAGCACATCGTAAATCAATGAAGGCAGACCTTAAGGCATTAAAAGCAGACAGCCTAAATCAAGATGATCAAACCTATCAAAATGCACTTAGCGAAACTCATAATGGTGCTGTAAAATCACTTGAGATTAAAAAAGAGTATTCGCAAAAAATAGGAGAGCTCTTAGGATACAAAAAAGTGTTTGATTTAGGAGATGCTGAAATCGCCTTTAAAAAACAACTTATGAATCGAATGAAAAACGCACCTGCAAGCAACAGAAAACCAGGGCCAGCAAAAGGTACTCAGAAATTCAAATAAAGGCACATCTGTTTTTGTGAACCGGAAATAAATTTTCCGGTTTTTTTATGCCCTAAAATTCAGCGTTATCCCGAGCTCGAGGAAAAGGAATCACGTCCCGGATATTAGACATCCCTGTCAAAAACATGACCAGTCTTTCAAAACCCATACCAAACCCAGCATGCGGAACCGTGCCAAACTTTCTAGTTTCTAAATACCACCAAATTTCCTCCTCCGGGATATCAAATTCTTTACACTTTGCTTGTAGAATATCCAGCCGTTCTTCTCGTTGAGACCCGCCAACAATTTCGCCAACTCCTGGGAACAAAACATCCATGGCCGCAACCGTTTTACCATCATCATTTTGACGCATATAAAAGGCCTTGATATCTCCTGGGTAATCTCTTAATATTACGGGGCATTTGAACTCTTTTTCAACTAAGTATCGCTCATGCTCGCTTTGTAAATCAACCCCCCATTCGACGGGAAATTCAAATCTTTTCTTTTTGTAGGCTTTTGAATTAAGTAGTACATCGATCGCCTCTGTATATGTAAGGCGTTTAAATGGGTTGTTGGTCACAAACTTAATGCTCTCTATAAGCCCAAGATGACTGCGTTCATTTTGAGGTTTTTGGTTTTGCTCTTGGGTATATCTTTGGTCTAAAAAATTTAAATCTTCAGCGCAATTTTCAAGAATATAGTTGCAAATATATTTTAAGAAGTCTTCTGTCAAATCCATGTTGTCAAAAAGATCATTAAATGCAACCTCAGGCTCAATCATCCAAAACTCAGCAAGGTGCCTGGAAGTGTTTGAGTTTTCTGCGCGAAAGGTCGGACCAAAAGTATACACCTGTCCCAATCCGAGTGCAGCAAGCTCGGCTTCCAATTGACCAGAAACGGTTAAGTTCACTTGCTTGCCAAAAAAATCTTTGCTGTAATCAATATTACCATGGTCGTCTAGTGGGGGTTGTTTCGGATCTAAAGTGCTTACGCGGAACATCTCACCCGCACCCTCAGCATCTGAACCCGTCAATATTGGCGTGTGAATGTAATTAAACCCTCTATCATTGAAGAATTTATGAATGGCAAATGATGCAGCGTGTCTAATTCTAAAAACAGCACCAAAAGTGTTCGTTCTAAATCTCAAATGTGCCTGCTCTCTCAATAAATCTAAACTATGCTTTTTCGGCTGAAGAATCGTCTTTTGGACTGACTCTGGATCTGCAGCTCCAATGATTTCAAAGGATTCGACTTGGATTTCAACACTTTGGCCAGAGCCCTGAGATTCCACTAAAGTCCCGAATAGACTTACTGCCGCTCCAGTACTAATTGAACGAAGGGCTTTCTCATCAAACTTATCAAAATCAATTACCCCTTGAATATTTGCCATACAAGAGCCATCATTTAGCTGGACAAATCTTTTACTTCTAAAAGCGCGAACCCATCCTTTTACCTCGAGCTTTTCTCCGAGGAAACTTACTCCATTCTTGAGCAGTTCTGAAATTTTTATTCTAGCCATGTAACAAAATTAAAGGTTTTTTCCTTGACAAGGATTGCAAAACAGCGCACATTTAGTTACAAATAGAGGGTTTCAAAATATTGAATCCGAAAATTTTTAGTTTATCTTAAAATTCTTCTAATAAATTAATTCAGAAAAGATAAATTTATACATCTAAAACGGACCTGCGATTATGAAAAAAACAATGCTCTGCTCATTATTTTTATTCTCGGGCATTTCCATCGGGTTTTGTCAAAATGTTCTTGGAATTGATGTTTCCCACTGGCAAGGGAATATTAATTGGGAACAAGTGAAGGCCGAAGGATATACTTTCGCCTGGGTCAAAGCAACAGAGGGCATGACCTACATGGACCCCATATTTTATACCAATATGGAGAATGGACTCGATGCAAATGTTGTCATGGGTGCCTACCATTTCGCAAGACCAGACAATAATACTCCTCAAGAAGATGCATCAAACTTTTTAAATGTCGCCTCAGCATACATTGGAAGTGGATTTTTACCGCCTGTCCTAGATCTAGAAAACCCATACTCTGGTGGGCAGGCCATTTTACTTATGGATATGTTTACCTCTCTAGAATTGAGTGACTGGGCCCATGAATGGATGATTGAAGTGGAGCTACAAACTGGAGTCACTCCCTTCATTTATATCAATGGAAACTATGCCAACTACTTGAATTCGGAACTTACGGAATATGGCTTATGGTTTGCGCAACCCGATGAAAATTTAAACCCTCCTGTAAATATTGGTTCCTGGGAGGATTGGAAATTTAAACAATATTCCTGGTGGGGGACTGTTAATGGGATTCAGGGCGATGTTGACTTAAATATCTTCAATGGGACACTTCAAGATTTCAATACAACCATAGGGCTGAATACAACCGAAATAGTAACTAAAGTGAATAATAAGATTCATGTTTTTCCCAATCCAACACAACATTTATTACACGTAAAAATTGGAGACACTCAAATTGACAAAATAGCCCTACACGACACCAAAGGGTTGATTCAAGAAACGCTTTTCAAGGATGGTTCAATTGATTGCTCTTTTTTAAAGCCTGGGCTCTACTACCTTCATTTAATCACCGTAGATGGAATCCTACATATTTTCAAGATAAACAAAGTTTAATCGCGCTAAACATTAAGCGTTACTATTTACTTACCATTCAAGGCAGACATGGTCATGTTTAGACCAACTGTTACGAAAGAATGAATGAATTTAGTGGATTGTTCAATGCGCTCATCTAAAGCTAGATCCTCTTTTTTAGACCATGACCCCAAAACAAAATCTGCTTGTTTACCGCGAGGGTAATCGTCTCCGATTCCAAATCGCAATCTGCTGTAGGTATTCGTCTTGAGCACCTCCTCAATATCCTTCAATCCATTGTGGCCTCCTGCCGAGCCCTTACCCTTCAAACGTAAAGCTCCAAAAGGTAAAGCCAAGTCATCGCTAATTACAAGTAAATTTGAAATGGGAATTTTTTCTTTCTGCAGCCAATATTGAATCGCTTTACCAGATAAGTTCATAAAGGTATTTGGTTTGATTAATATCAACTTCCTTCCCTTAAACTTTAATTCAGTTCGATCAGCATATCGTTCAGTTTCAAATTTTGAGCTTACATCTTTCGCCAATCTATCTAAAATATCAAAACCGATATTATGTCTCGTATGGGCATACATCAAACCGGGATTACCAAGACCTGCAATCAAATATTTCATATTTCTACCATTGAGGACATGCATCGCATGCATTTATAGGTTTCAAATAAAAAAACCATCCAAACAAAATATGGGCTTCGAGGTAAGCAAACTGGTGGCGAGCAATAGAATTAAAATCTTCAGGTCTTGTTTTCACGTTATTTTGAAGCATAAAGCCAGAACCTACTCCAGGTTGGATGTAAAAATGTCTAAAAAATTCCAAGCGCATATCAGCATGAAGAGAAATCGCCATTCCAGACAAAGACTGGGTATCTTGAGATTTTCTTCCGGCAAATGTGAAGTCATTTAAAGATACAATTGTCCCAGCTCCAGCACCAAAAAGACTAGACAAGGCAAACCAAGCAGAGCTCCTCTGTCTATACCACTGATCAACTCGCGAAACCTCGGCACGAATATAATTTAATCCATTGCTATTTTCATAGTGAAATGATGCTTGTTGTGTAATTACAGGTTCATTGATATATGTTCCAGACCAATTGGTCTCTAAATCAACACCTGGATTTATCGTACCAGATAACTGGTATGGGATATTATCCCTGAGAATATATTTCATATGATCAAACCCAAGAGAAATTGCCCAATTTTTTTTAATCATATAACCAACACGGATATTGTATTGGGGAATGGTTATGTTACTGAACTTTAAATAATTTTCATAAGACAAAGGTTCCTGTCGGTCCTCTGCGCGACAACCTTGTAACGTAAAATCGTAACCAGGTCCCGTAAAGTTAATGTCACTTTTGGTATAAAAGTTTCGGTTATACCCCCATTGCAAAAAGATTGCGCCCGAATTAAAAGACTTTTTGGGCTTGGCCTTGTTTCTTCTTTGAGAAAATCCCGTGAAGATGAAGCAAAACATTAGCATTAATAAAAAACACCTTTTCATTTTGAAATTAATTTTATCCATTTTTCCTGCGAGAGAATATCCTCTAGCTGAAAATGACTTCTTCTTTGAGTATCATACCACTCAATAAGCCCAAAATCCTTAGCATAGTATGCGACTGTCTCAAGCGTCTGAGGGCTCTCTTGTTTCGTGAATGGATTTAATAAAGTATAAGTAGCGTTCTCGACTAATTTAATGCATTCCGAAGAATCAGATAACACTTGTCGCATTTTGATATCACCTACCGTCCTATTTACCTCCATCAAAAAAACTGTTGAATCCGAAATCCCCGAAAACTTGGAAGTAAATTGAACTACCTCATTTTTTGATTTCGGAAAGAATAAATCTTTATACAATGTTGCCTTTTCATTTTCACCTAAAGCATTAACCACCATATGGTCCATGACATTTAAAGAATCTAAATTAAAATTAAAAGCCTCGGTCAACCTACCGTCTTGAACATAACGTTCGACAACAATATGCTTACCTTCAGAGTCTTCAACACCGTATACCCTGTGGAACTGTTCGTTTAACCCATGAACAATATCGCGATACCTGTAGACTTTAGGCTCTGTATTATAGTTGTAAAAGTATTTCGCATATGGATGTGAATAATTTGAAACCTCACTTGAACATGAGCACAAAACGAAAAATAAAATGAAAAAATAAAAACTTCGCATTATTTGGTCATTTTTAAAAATGAAACTTCATTTTCAGATAAGTGGCGATACATTCCTCTTGGGAGATCTTTTTTTGTGAGGCCTGAAAATCGAACACGATCTAATTTAACCACAGCAAGACCCATCGCCTCGAACATGCGGTGGATAACCTGTTTTTTACCAGAACTTATTTCGATACCTACCTCCCGTGAGCTACCATCTTTTACATGTGTCGCGTTTATTACTTTTGTTTTTCCATCCTCAAGATCCAGCCCCTCAATCATTTGCTTTAAATGATTTTTAGTTACAGGTTTATTCGATTCAACATGATAAAGTTTCTTGGATTGAAAGCGAGGGTGATTTAACTTTTTAGATAAGTCAGTATCATTGGTGAATAGCAACAAACCCGTTGCGTCTTTATCAAGCTTGTCTACAGGAAATAACATCTCTCTGCATGCTTTTTGAACCAAACTCAAAGCAGTCTTTCTCCCTTTTGACTCTCCCACTGTTGAATAAAAACCTTTGGGCTTGTTCAATAAAACATATCGCTTGTTGTATGACTTTATGGTTTCACCATCATATTTAACCTCATCGTTAGGCTTTACCTTATATCCAAGCTCTGTAATCACCTTGTTATTCACCATCACTACTCCGGCAGCAATCAAAACATCTGCCTCTCTTCGAGAACAAATACCCGCATTGGATATAAACTTATTGAGCCGCACCTCATCGCTAAAAGATGGTAGAGGGTCCCCCTTCTTCAACCGTTGACGATACTCTATATACTTGCGTTTATCACGCTTTGAAACATTTTTGTCAGGCTTTTGATTTTTTTTATCTCTTGGCATCACTATTGGCGTTTGAAAGGAATTTGAGGCCTTCAGGGAACAAAGATAGGCAATTTCACAAGGCTCTAAGAATACTGATATATCTATTCTTTTTGAAGAATATCAATATCATCTATTAGCTCATCTACTTCATTTCGATTGGTTCCATCATAATATCCTCTGATCTGTTTGTTTTCGTCGATAAGTACAAAGTTATTTGTATGAATAAAATCGCTCCCCACGTCCCCTTGGTTTTTGGCCTCAGCAGGCTTTAAAAGGAAAAATGATTTACGAGCTAATTCATAAATTGAGGCTTTCGCACCTGTGAGAAAAAACCATTTTCCATCTTCCGCACCATGGGCATTTGCATACGCTTTGAGAACCTTAGGTGTATCGTGCTCAGGGTCAACAGTAAAACTAAGTATCACAACATTCGTATCGGTTAAAAAAGCGGACTGTATACGCTTCATTTGTTCATTCATAATCGGACAAATCCCCTTGCAGCTGGCAAAAAAATATTCAACCACCCAGATTTTTTTTGAAACACTACTTGAGCTAAAAGCTAAGCTGTCTTGATTGATTAAATCAAAATCTGAAATGAAATGATCCCTCCCCTTGTTTCTAAGTTCTGCATCGACCATTTCAGGATTTAAATCAATTGGATTAATAATTGATAACTCTCTGGCATTTGAGGGTGCATTAAAGTAATATGCAATTGGTATACATACGATTAGAAGAAGAAAAATGAAAAGTACTTTTTTCATAAAATATTTTTATTTGCCAAAATAGTTTTAATTATTTCCTTTCTTTCGACTTCAGGCCCTGAAAGTAAACAATAGGGATATTTATGCTTTTTCAAAGATTCCTCGTAAAGATCAAACAATCTTTCCCTATCTAGCGCATTCTCTCTCAATGGATCTGAAACCCAATTGAAATCAGGTTTACATAAAAAATAAAAATCGAATTCTTGCTGTTTTAGTAGTTGCAAAATATTTTTTGATACGCGCTGGTATTTTTCCTCACTCCATATTTTCAGCACCAACATTTCAGTATCGGCGACCAAAGCGCCTTGAGAAGAATTTCTGACAAATTGTTCTGCTGCAATTACATCCAAATCATCAATTGAATATCCCCTTTTTTTTTGCAGATACTCTCTCGCATATTCCTCAATAATTTTTAAAGAATATTCGGATGCAAGCCATTTGGCCATGGTAGATTTTCCAGAACATTCCGGTCCAGTAAAAGCAATCCTAACCCCGCTCATATAACTCTTTTTTCCATGTGTAGAAGCCCGCAACAGCTATTATAGTGAAAATTAAATATTGTATCCCTGTTAAGGAATAACCTTTGAGGTAATACAAAGGAATGGATATCAGGTCACCAACAATCCAAAACAACCAATGTTCAATTTTTCTTCTCGCCATTAGCCACATTCCAACGAAAAATATAGCCGTTGTGAAGGTATCAA
>CAJWAO010000015.1 GCA_913020765.1 uncultured Flavobacteriales bacterium
TCTTGAAGCTCAATTGCCTTATTATTGTTGGCTGTTGCAAAAATTAATTTCATTTAAATAGATTAAGGTATTCTTGTGAATATGCCAAAACAGAATATTTTGTTGTAACAGTCTCTTTACCTGCAGCGCCAATACGCATTCGCTCACTTTTGTCTTGTATTAATTTTTCCAAAGCATCCTCCCACTGTTTTTCACCTTCAACCAAAAGGCCGTTTTTATTATGTGATACAATTTGAGTATTGACACCTACCGGGGAGACAACAGCGGGAATACCCAAAGACATGTATTGCAGACATTTAAACCCGCATTTACCTTCTGACCAAATATCATGTTCTAAAGGCATTACTCCAATTGAGATTTCATTCAGATCTGAAATTTCTGTCTCTCTCCTCCATTGTATAAAATTCAGCGAGCGAAGCTCATAGTCAGGACGCTTGTTTGAGATTACTCGAAACTCAAAGTCATACCTTGTTTCCAATTTTTTAATAATGGGAATAATAAAATCTAAAAACCGCATGGTTGAGTGTGTTCCTGTCCATCCAATGACAATTTTTTGATCATAATCAGTATTCAAATTATGGTAATAGAGCGTATCAATAGTTGTAGGAATGATCTTGACATTGTCATTTAATTTCTTTGCATATTCGGAAAGATAACGATTCCCAGCTGTTATTTGACCTGCCCATTTTATGCAATATTTTACTTTCCAATAGGCTTTGAGGCGATGTACCTTTGCATTCGATTCACTATAATTTGCCAACCAAATGGCATCATCAAAATCGTAGATGTATTTTTTTCTGTAAAACTTTGCAATTATAAACTCAAAAACTGGAGGACCTATGTGAGAAGCTTCCCTATGGATAAAAACAAAATCATATTTATAAATGGAAAGAATCGTAATTAAACGCTTTGCAAAACTGCGAATAATGCCTGTTATTTTTTTAAAAAAGCTACCTTCCTTGTATAATTTTTCCCAAGTACGCTTATCCAAAAAAGGAGCAAAATGAATCTGATATCCATGTTGCTCAAGGTAAGGTATGTATTGCTCAAACCTAAAGCGCTGAGATGGAGCCTCGCCACGAGGATAAGGCACAATGAAAATGATTGACTTCTTTTTCTGCAGTATCATTGGGCGCTGATGGTTTTATAAATATCAATATATGTATTAACACCAGAGTCAAGACCAAAAAAAGTATTTGCCCCTTTTATTGCTTGATCGCGGTCAAAATTAAATTCATTTAGTATACATGTGTCAATTTCAGAGGCGGGTACAACAAAGCCAGCATTAAATTTTTTAACGATATCCGCTGTATCACCAACACCGTCATTGCATATAATAGGAATTCCCATAGACATTAACTCACCCTGCTTGGTAGGAGAACTTGCTTTTTTGGAAAAGGCAGGAAGAATAAAAAAGATCGAACAGGAAAATAAACTCATGTAACAAGGTACCTCATGATGCATCGATGAAACTACGCGAATAGATTCCGTACTTATTCCTATATCTGCAGCGGCTTTCAAGATGTAGGAAGGTTTCTCCCTGGATACAAATAAAAAAATTGGTTTGTTTTTTTCTTTTGTATTTCGATGAAAGAAAGACAACATCTCGTCTAACATATACCAAGTACCTATTGAACCTACATAGCCCATTACATATGAGTCGTTGTCAATATTTAATTCGGAGCGAAGCTTATTTTTTTGTTTTTCTGAAATTAAATTGGAATCAAATTTTTGCGTATTCACACAGCAAGGGATTACGCTTATTTTAATCCCCAAATCAGACATTTGATCCCAGCTTATAATTTCATTTTTACCCGCTTTTGTCAATGAAATGATATGGTCCGACTCACGAAAAAAATTAATCTCTTTTTTCTTGAAATAATTATACACCAACTTGAAAATTGGATTTTCAAGATTCCACAAACCTCCGTCAACACGTTCATCTGCCCAAAATCCCCTCATATCGAATAAGAAAGGAACACCCTTTTTTCTTTTAAAGCTTAAACCCACCAAAGCAGAAATATAGCTGCGACAATGAACCATTGACAATCTATGTTTTTTGTGCAATCTCTTGGATACTCGGCGCATTTTCAAAACATCCCAAACTGTTGACAATAAAGGTGGTCTTTTTGTATACTTCAGTGGATGCCAATCAATGTTATTTTCTTTACAAATGGCCTCAATAGTGAGTCGGTTTTCAATGTATCGATTTGGCTTTTCAAAGCTTACCAGATGAAAAGAATAACCTTCCTTTGACAAGCCAATTATATAGGGTAAAACTTGGGACTGACCGAGTGGATCCGTCATTCCATCATAAGAAAGGTAAAGGACATGTTTCACAATGCCAACAAAGATATCAATCTTAAAAATATGCTGTATATCCAAAGTGAATTTTACTAGAACGAAAATCAATTGGATTGGCCTGTTCACGACCCAGTGCATAAGTGATTGAAAAGATACCAATCTTGGAGCCAAAAGATATTCCTCCGCCAAAACCTAATGGGTGGTCATTCTTGTAACTTACAGAGGTGTTTTCATAGAAACACTGATCATAAAAAAGAAATACATTACTATTCTCATCCAAGAGAAATCTATATTCAAAGGTAAGTTGCCCCTTGGTAGAGGCAAAAAGCTGTTCCTCATTAAAACCGCGCAGTGTATTTAAACCACCAAAACGAAAAAGCTCATTTTCAAAAATTGTTGGACTCGTATAAAAGTCAAATAGCAATCCGAAAAGTAAAACATGCCTAGGAAAAATAGAGACATATTCTCGATATAAGATATTACCTAAATAAGTCGTATTTTTTTCCGCCGCATCCGTTGAATCTCCTGATAATATTCTTTGGCCAACATAAAGCTTGGCATTTAAAATACGACCTTTACTAGGGTTTACAATATTATCAAGGGCTTGCCGCTCTATGGACAAACCATAAGCATTGGTACGATAAGAATTTAGATTGCTAAACTCTAAGCTTGATGAACCGCCGCTCAAAATACTCGACGACATAAAACGATAATGCGCCCTAATGCGAAATCCATTCTTTAGAGAATAGGAAACATTTAGTTCAGTATTTAAATCTAAAAAGGTAGAGTCCCTTTTGTATAAGAGTAAATTAGATTCGATACCAAATGGAGATTGGAATAAATAAGGATAATTTAAATTCAGCTTCATCCTTTGCGTTTGCGGCTTGATACTTCTCCAATTGAACTTAAAAAGCTCTCCTTTTTTCAAAGCATTTTCTAACTTCAAGTTGAGCTCTCCCGTCAAAGCCATCCTTTGACTTATGGGATTTGGCTGAAGTCCAAGTGCACCTCGCAGGTAACTCACTTTTGTCGATTTTAGGTAAAGAAAAAGCTCAAAGCCATCATTTGTATACATTATTTCGGAAGGCTTAATGGTCGATATGAAAGAGGTTTGTTTGATTTTTTGATCAATCGCGCCGATTTTTTCTTCGGAGTAAACCTCGTCTATACTATAATCAATAATCCCATGAATTGTACTATTTGAGATACTCGAATCACCTCGAATATGAATTTTTCTCAAGGTAAAATAACGCCCCTTATTTAATTTAATTACAGCCCGTATCTTGAGGTTTTCTATCTCTATTGAATCGAGAGATACATTGACAAAAGGAAAGCCTTGATTGGAAAAAACACTTAATTTGTCTACCAAAAATGCGCTTAACTCATCTGGTGAGAAGGTTGCTGATTTATTCTTTCTCTTGAATATATTGAGTTCTGTATCTTGAAGATTTCTAATCTCAATTTCACTAAACCGATCACCCAAATCAACTGAAACCTGTTTCAAAGCAGTATCTTGCCTCAAGGCATACAAAAAATATCCCTTAGCGATAAGTGAATTGCCGAGAGAACGTATACTTTTGTTCTCTGAAAGTGTAATTGACGTATCTATTGAAATAAATTTTGAGAATTTTTTCTTTAAAGTTGTATTGCTAAATTTGAGTTCGTATTTCACCTGAGCAAGATTTGATGTGCTTCCCAAGGAGATGATTAAAAACAGAAAAAAAATTACACGTACTTTCACTTAGACACTTGTAGTAAATAACGCATAAAATTCGAGTATTTGTATTCTTAATCCAATAAAAATTAAATAAAATTGTAACTTTATGTAATCTCGGCTCGTTAGACTGAACACGAACAACAAAACACACTACCATGAAAACCAAAGCAACATTATTATTTTTACTAGCCTTTGTAACAACTATTCTAATTTCTTGTGGATCGGGAAGAACAGCGAGCTGTGATGCCTACGGAAGTATTGATACAGATAATCAAGAGTTGGTGACAAAATAAAGGTATAGTAAAACCTAAGATTTTAATTAAAGCGTCTTAAGTACAGTTCCATTGAGGATTGAATTTTAGACGCTTCTTTTTTTGCAGCATCGGCAAAAGATTGAGAAGAGTCGGCATAAATAATTCCTCTGGACGAGTTGACAAGTAACCCGCAATCTTTATTCATTCCATATTGAACTACCTCATCAAGTGAGCCACCCTGCGCTCCTACTCCGGGTACCAAAAAGAAATGCTCGGGCGCAAGCTCTCGAATCTTTGCAATGTCTTGAGAACGAGTAGCGCCCACAACGAACATTAAATTTTCTGGACTTCCCCATTTTAAACACTTTTTCACTACAGATTCAAAAAGGAGATCCTTTTCTTCGGTGCTCAAAAATTGGAAATCCTTAGCCCCTTCATTCGAGGTCAGAGCCAAGACAACCGCCCATTTATTTGAATAGCTTAGAAAAGGTTCAACACTATCGGATCCCATATATGGTGCAATTGTAAGAGCATCACAATTATATGTCTCGAAAAATGTTTTGGCATAATAAAGTGAGGTATTTCCAATATCACCTCTTTTGGCATCTGCAATCACTAAACATTCTTCTGGAATATATTCTATAGTTTTCTGAAATGATTTCCATCCCTCAATACCCATACATTCAAAAAATGCAAGGTTTGGCTTGTAGGCAACTGCATATTGCTTTGTTGCATCAATAATTGCCTTATTAAATTCAAATATAGGATCTTCCAATGCCAAAAGATGTTTTGGTATTTTGGCCAAATCAGGGTCTAAACCTACACAAAGAAATGATTCCTTGACCTTTATTTGTTCAATTAGATGGGCTCTATTCATTCTGTTTCCCCTTTTAATTTCTCTGCATTTTCTGCCATTTTCAATGCATCAATCATATCTTGAATATCTCCATTCATGAAAGCGCTTAAGTTATACATTGTTTTATTGATGCGATGATCTGTGATTCTTCCTTGTGGATAATTATACGTGCGAACTTTAGCAGACCTATCCCCTGACGCAACAAGTGTTTTTCTTTTTGCCGCGCGTTCGTCATTGATTCGATCCAATTCTGCCTGGTACAATCTTGACCTTAATACGGATATCGCTTTTTCAAGATTCTTATGCTGACTTCGCCCATCCTGACACTCTACCACAAAACCTGTTGGAATGTGTGTTAAACGTATCGCAGATTCCGTTTTGTTTACGTGCTGACCTCCTGCTCCAGAGGCTCTGAATGTATCTCTTCTTACATCGGTCATATTTAGCTCAAAATCAACCTCCTCTGCCTCGGGAAGAACAGCAACCGTGATCGCCGAGGTATGCACACGACCTTGAGATTCAGTCTCGGGAACCCGCTGAACACGATGCGCTCCAGATTCAAATTTCAGCATCCCATAAATGCCATCTCCCTCAACACTCATTGATATTTCTTTATAACCTTTCACGGTACCTTCAGATGAATTGATGATGTCATGCTTCCATGATTTTTCCTTAAAATACATCGTGTACATTCTAAAAATATCTTCGACAAAAATACATGCTTCATCACCACCTGTTCCTGCTCGTAATTCAATAATTACATTTTTGTCATCTTCGGGATCCTTCGGGATAAGCATCACCTTAATTTCTTCTTCTAATGAGGGTATCTTCTGGTCGATTTCGCTAATCTCCATCTTGGCCATTTCACGCATTTCCTCATCTGTCTCACTTTCGAGTAGCTCACGGGCACTCTTCAAATTGGAGAGTAAATTACTGTAGATTTTATAAGTTTGATCAAGAATCTCTAAATCACGATACTCCTTATTGAGCTTTACATAGCGTTTCATATCTGCTATAATATCCGGATCTGTAATCAGATTCCCTACCTCGATAAATCGAAAGTGAATCGCCTCAAGCTTCGCAAGTAAATCAGACATATAACGAATAAGATTGAACTGCTAAAATAATTATAATATCACGAAAGGACTGAAGCGCGATAAATAAAAAAAACCACACCGAAAGGTGTGGCTTTAAATTCACTCTATATGAAAATCAGTCAATCGATCCTTGAACCCGCTTCATGAAATCATTCAATGCTGTTTTTTTCTCAGAACCGTTTTTGATGGCTTGGTGCACCTCGAGAGCACCTGACATATTTGAAAGCAACTCTCCAATAACATCGAGCTCTTCATCCTTGAGGGAGTCTAAATCAATAAGATCTTCTAGGGTTTCCATGGTCTCGACGACATAGTCCTCATCATTCTGCTCTATAAAAGAAACGATATGCTTAATTACTGGCAATCGCATGTAAGACTTGTTCGATGGTTTCTATTTTATTTCCTTGGGCTTGCTCAACAAGCTTACCATCCTTAAAGCTGGCAAAAGTAGGTAGATTACTCACGTTGGCTAACTGTCTAGATTCGGGATATTTCTCAGCATCCACATAAACGAATAAAATATCTTCATGTTCTCGGGCAAAACGCTTAAACTTGGGTTTGGTAATCTTACAATTCCCACACCAAGTCGCACCATACTGGACCATCACTTTCTGATGTCCCTCGATTTTCGATTTTAAGTCGTCGGTATCCGCTTCAACAAACATTTTAGTGCTTTTTGAGATAGTCCGCAACACCGACTCTCGTAGCATCCATTGCATCTTTACCTTCCTCCCAATTTGCAGGACAAACTTCACCATGCTTTTGGTTGTGTGCGTATGCATCGATCAAACGGAGCACTTCTTGTACGTTTCGTCCCACTGGGAAAAAGTTCACTGCTTCATGAAATACAAAGCCCTCCTCATCTAGGAGGTATGTTGCTCTATAAGGAACATTGTCTCCATCCCCTGGCTCTTCATCGAATAAATTAAAATCTAAAATATCAAGCTCCATGGCTAACACTCTTGTAGAGTCTGCGATCAAAGGAAACTGAACACCTTCAATTCCTCCGTCGTCCTTTGAAGTACTCAACCAAGCAAAATGAACCTCTGCTGTATCACAAGAAGCACCAATTAAAATCGTATTTCTTTTTTCAAATTCTTTTGCAGCCTCCTGAAATGCATGAATCTCTGTAGGACATACAAAAGTGAAATCTTTTGGATACCAAAAAAGACAAACTTTCTTCTTGTTATCGACTGCTTGCTTTAATACATTGATTTGAAATGCATCTCCCATTTCATCAATTGCCTTCACAGACATATCTGGGAATGTTTTACCGACTAATGACATAATTTTTATTTTAGATTATCAATTATCAATTTTTCGAATGTAAAAATAATACTAATCCCGAATTCAAATGCATAGGGGAATCATTATTTCACAGACATAATCACCAACATATGTTGAAATTACTTTGTTTTCTTTATTGAAAAATAAATTGAATTTACTTCTTGGATGCCTTTTTTACAAAGTCATCATAAGATAGTTTTTTCTCCTTCATCGGGACATTCGCTTGGAAATAATCCGAAAGTTTTTTCTCAGTAATACGATCATAGATGCCATTTACTTGCTCTTTATCTTTTAACAGACGCGTCGCAGTCTCAGTGAGCTCCTTATCGTCTGGTGCAGGCATTCCATATTGAGCGTAATTGGAGACAAGTAATGATTTTGTAAAGTCCATTACCTCTTCATTGGAAATCTGAATGTCATTTTCTTTAAAAATCTTACTTTGTATAAGTTGCCACTTCATCGACTTTAAGTAGGTATCAAATTCTTTATTCAAAGTATCATCGTCAATTGGCTTTTCATTTGACAGCTTGATCCATCTCTTTAAAAACGACTCAGGCAAGGTCATTTTTGTTTTATCCATTAAAAAATCATAAACCGTTTGCGTAAATAAGCGATCAGAATCTGTTTTAAACATATTTTCTAAATCAGATGCCACCTTCTCCTTCATCTCTTTTTCAGAACGCACATTTTGGTTTGGAAATAGTTTATCGAACAAATCAGTATTCAATTCAGCAAGTTCCATTCTTTTGATGTCATTCACGGTGAATTTGAATTTTTTGGATACATCAGCCACGGCGGACTCCTCTATTCCGAGCATGGAGGCCAAATCTTTATCATCCTTAGCTACTGATTTTGGGTCCAAGACAAGAGAATCATCCACTTTCATTCCCAAAATGGATTTAATGGCTTTTTTATCCTTTAGAAATTCCATTGAAATGGTTGAATTATTTTCTATTCCATTTTCTTTCGGTTCGCCCGAAGAATCAAGCTCTCTAAATAATCCCATGACCATATCTTTATCTCCAACCTCGGTAGTCGATTCCATTTTTCCGTAGCGCCTCCTGAGGTCCTCAATTTGATTCGCAATTAGTTTTTCATCCACTTTAACGGCGAAATACTCGATGCTTTTTCTTGAAGAAATTGGAATCTCAAATTTTGGAGAAAAGCCAATTTCATATGAAAATTCAAAATCTCCAGGGTTTTCCATATCGCCTTTGAAAGTTTCATCTTCGGTAGGAATTGGATTTCCCAAGATTTCCAACTTTTCCTCTGTGATGTATTTGTAAAGGCTATCGTTGGCCAATTTATTAAGCTCTTCGGCCAAAACAGATTTACCATACTGCTTTTGAATCATTCCAAAAGGTACTTTACCAGGTCTAAACCCGCGAACTTTTGCAGATTTACGATACTTTTCTAGAGAGGCCTTTACCTTATTTTGGTAATCCTCGGGCTTAATTTCAACCTTCAAAATAGCATTCAATTTATCAACGCTCTGTTGTAATACCTTCATTTTTATACTTTTTTCAAATAAAAAAGGTCTCGTTACATGAAACGAGACCTTGAATGGTGCGGATGGAGGGAGTCGAACCCACACACCTCACGGCACTAGATCCTAAGTCTAGCGTGTCTACCAATTTCACCACATCCGCATCTTCTAACTTTTCAACCGAGATTTTTCTTGGTCGCGCTTTGAACTTTTTCAAAGCGGGTTGCAAAGATAATTTTTTTTAATAAATATGGAAAATTAGTTTCTTGAATTTTGAATGTTTGCCCTGATTTCTTTCATAAATTCAGAGGCGTAAACGAAATTTGTTATTTCGGGGTTATCTGCGGTTATAATGGATCTTCGGTCTCCTTGCCACCAGCACTTTCCTTGATATATGAATAAAACATTTTCGCCTATCTCAATTACTGAATTCATATCATGTGTGATGACAACAGTTGTCATATTAAATTCATCCGTAATATCCTGGATTAAACCATCTATGACAATAGCTGTTTTTGGATCTAGGCCGGAGTTCGGTTCATCACAAAATAAATATTTTGGGTTCATTGAAATTGCTCTTGCAATACCGATTCGTTTCTGCATTCCCCCGCTACATTCAGAGGGTAAAAGTTTATTTTTACCAACAAGATTCACACGCTCCAAACAAAAGTCTACCCTTTTTTGAATCTCTTTCGCGGTCATTTTGGTGAACATCATTAGTGGAAAACCAATATTCTCTTCGACATTCATTGAGTCAAATAGAGCAGATCCCTGAAAAAGCATGCCTATTTCTTGTCGTAATTTGCTTTTCTCTGCGCTCCGCATTTTTGTAAAATCAGCATCTCCGTACAAAATCTCACCTGAATCAACCGAATGTAATCCGACCATACATTTTGCAAGGACGGATTTACCCTGACCAGATTGACCTATAATTAAATTGACTTTCCCCTTTTCAAATACAGTATTGATATCAAATAATATTTGATCTTTTCCAAATGATTTATTTACACCTTTAATTTCAATCATTACAGAAGTAATAAGTAGGTAAGTAAGAAATTCATGATTAAAATCGCTACTGTGCTGCTAACCACAGCTTGGGTTGATGCCTTACCAACATCCAATGATCCACCCTTAACATAGTAGCCGTAATAAGATGATATGGATACAATTAAAAAACCAAAAAACACCGTTTTAATCAAGGCATAGGTGATGTGAAAAGGATTAAAAAACGAACGAATACCCAAAACATAAGTCTCGGTTGTCGTTAGATCCGAAAAAAGTAGTGCCAACCATCCTCCAATCAAGGACAACGCCATTGAAAAAATAACAAGAATTGGAAAAAATAATACCGCACCTATAATCTTTGGAAGCACTAAAAAATTTAATGAATTCACCCCCATAATTTCTAAAGCATCAATCTGCTCCGTTACCCTCATCGTTCCTACCTCAGAGGCAATATTAGAACCTACCTTACCTGCAAGTATTAATGAGATAATAGTAGGTGAAAACTCCAAAATTGTACTAGATTGGGTTATGTATCCAACAGTATAATCTGGCAATAATGGAGTTGTCATATTCGACGCAGTTTGCAACGCAATAACACCTCCCATAAAAGAGGACATGAGCGCGACTATCGGAAGAGAATTAATTCCAATGATATGAAGCTCAGATACAATTCTTTTCCATAGAATATTCCATTTAGACGGGATTGCAAACAAGATGCGAAGCATTAAAAAATACCTTCCTACATGAAACAACAACTTCATGAATCTAAATTAAACATTATTTCCATGGAATTTATTGGAAATCCGCGAGATTATTACTTTTGAGGTATAACCGAGATAATGAAGAACAATCAAGGCAGTGAAGATTTGAAAGAAAACCTTAGCGAATATATTCCGCAGGCATTTGTTCCTTATGTACATGACCTTCTGTGTTCAACAAAAGTTCTATTTAGAATTGTCCCACCCCGAAAAACAAAACTAGGTGATTTCCGAAAGCCATTAAATGGTAAAAGCATTCCACAAATTACAGTAAATAATGATTTAAATCCTTACGCTTTTTTGATTACCACTTTGCATGAGATTGCACATTTACATACCTACCTCAGGTATGGCCACAGCGTAAAACCTCACGGTAAAGAATGGAAGTATGAATTCCAACAGGTGCTGCTACCCTTAATTTCAGCGCAAAAGTTTCCTGAAACGCTTAAGCTTTGCCTAAAAAATACCATCACAAATACAAAAGCCTCTTCCTTTTCAGACATCCCTTTAAATAGGGCACTGAGAGAATTTGATCGAGATAAAAAAGGATGTCACTTAGAAAAAATTGAATTAGGAAAACACTTTACCTTAAACAAAAAAATGTTCAAAAAAGGAAAATTGAGAAGAACCCGGTATCTTTGCACTGAAGTGAGTTCTGGCAAAGCATATTTAATTCATGCATTAGCCGAAGTTAATTATATGTAGGATGACCAATAAATCTTTGTATTGTTTAATCATGGCGGGTGGAGTAGGAAGCCGATTCTGGCCGCTCTCTACGGATGAAAACCCGAAACAATTCCTAGACTTTTTAGGAACAGGACAAAGTCTACTTCAAATGACCTTTGCTCGTTTCGTGAATACAATACCCAAGGAAAATATATTTATTCTTACGAATGAGGCTTATAAGAAGAAAGTAATTCATCAACTGAAAGTCGGTCAGAGTCAAGTAATTTGCGAACCGCAGCGAAAAAATACTGCCCCCTGCATTGCATTTGCTACAGCGAAAATCCTCAAAAAAGATGAAAATGCGACGCTTGTTGTAACACCAGCTGATCACCTTATTACGAATGAGCAAAAGTTTAATCTGGATCTTGATTTAGCCATTAGTACAGCAAGAGAAAAGGACCAATTGATTACTTTTGGAATAAAGCCGCACAGACCAGATACGGGATACGGATACATTGAATTCAATGACTCCAACAAAGCACAACAGGTCCAAAAGGTTTTGCAATTTCGGGAAAAGCCTGATTTGAAAAAAGCTGAAGAATTTTTGAACGCAGGCAACTTTTACTGGAATTCAGGGATGTTTGTCTGGCAAGGTTCAGTGCTAAAAAGTAGCTTCGAAAGGCATTGTTCTGAATTGTTTGATGTTTTCTTCTCAAATTTGGAGAGCTATAATACAGCAAACGAAAATAAGTTCTGCAAAACTTCTTTCGAGAAATGTGCCAATATATCCATTGATTATGCAATCATGGAAAAAGAAAAAGATGTGGTTGTTATTTTATCGAAATTTGGTTGGAGCGATTTAGGCACTTGGGGGAGTATTCAAGATATTCGTGAAAAGGATAGTAATGGGAACACCCAAAACCACAATGACATCCATTTTTTCGATAGTAAAAATTGCTTTGTCCATTCTGAGGAAAACAAAACGACTGTGATTGATGGCTTACATGACTTCATCATCGTCGATACATCAGAGAAGTTGATGATACTTAAAAGAGATAATGAACAACGCCTGAAAAAATATCTCCAAGAATTAGAAGCAAAAAAATAAAAAATGGTCAAGATTAGAGACATAAAGCTCGGTGATTTCCCTCTTCTTTTGGCTCCAATGGAAGACGTTAGTGATCCTCCGTTTCGGACACTTTGTAAAAGAAATGGGGCTGACTTAATGTACACTGAATTTATATCCTCTGAGGGGCTTATTCGAGATGCGATAAAAAGTAAGCAAAAGTTGGATATCTACGAAAAAGAAAGACCAATAGGTATACAAATATTTGGCTCAGACATAGAGAGTATGAGACTGGCTACTGAAATCACAGCGCAATCCAATCCAGATATTATAGATATTAACTACGGATGCCCTGTAAAAAAGGTAGCTTGTAAGGGGGCCGGAGCAGGTATTCTTCAGGATATTCCCAAGATGGTAAAAATGACTGCCGAAATCGTAAAAGCAACGAGCCTTCCTGTAACTGTAAAAACAAGATTAGGCTGGGACGAATCCACAAAATATATTGTTGAAGTTGCAGAGCGTCTGCAGGATGTTGGAATTGAGGCAATTTCTATTCATGGCAGAACTCGTCGGCAGATGTACAAGGGAGAGGCAGATTGGTCACTCATTTCTGAAGTTAAAAACAATCCAAGAATGCGTATACCAGTTTTTGGAAATGGGGACATTAATTCACCGGAAAAAGCCGTAGAATACAAATCTAAATACGGTGTTGATGGGGTTATGATTGGTAGAGCAAGTATCGGTAATCCTTGGATTTTTAGAGAAATTAAACATTTCATTCAATATGGAACGCATCATGCACCACCTACCTTTTTGGAAAAAGTTGAGGCTGTTATTGAGCATTTAAATACGAGTATAGATTGGAAAGGAGAAAAGTTGGCGATTGCAGAAATGAAGAGGCATTACGGTAACTACTTTAGAGGAATTGAGCACTTTAGAGAAACAAAGATGAAGTTGGTAACCACCAATGAACTGCAAGAGCTCCAAGATATCTTAGGTCATTTAAAGGCCTCGTCTGAGTCATACATATTTTCACATTCTTATTAAACATTTTCGCAGTTTTTATGTTAAAAAATCATGCATACATGGTCTTCTATACCCGGGTTTTCAGACTACCTTGTTTCCAATCATGGTGAAATCAAATCAGTAGAGCGCATTAAAACCTTCAAAAACGGTCGACAAATGAAGTTTGAGTCTAAAATGAAACAGCTTAGACGTCACCCGAGTAATGGCTTTTTAATGACCGATTTGATAAACGACAAAGGCATTAGAAAAACAGTATATCCTCATAAAGTCGTGGCAGCCGTTTTTATAAAAAATGACAAGCCAAGGAAAAAAAAGGTAGTAATCCACCTAGATAACAATTTGGAAAACAATCATGTATCAAATCTAAAATGGTGCTCATTTAGTGAATCAATAAAAATCGGCTTTGCAACAGGAAAAAGAGACAATAGCTCATTGTGGGAAAAACGCAGAGCCAAATATGGTCCAAACGGAGGTAACTCATCTATCGGCCGGCCGGATCCACTCAACACTGAACAAAAAAAAGAAATCCTAAAACTGAGAAAAAATAAAAGTCTCAAAGAATTGGCTGAAATGTATAAATGCAGTATATCGCACATACACAAAACAATTAAAAGACTAACCGAACGGCAACTTAGAGAAACTCTATAGACTCCAATATTTTTTTCATTGGAACTTCGATTGAACCAAAAACCTTTGCGTCCGCGAGGCTATCTACTTGAAATTGAAAATTTGTACCATTGAATGTCCACTGAACCTTGTTGCGATATGAGATATAATTCCTGGGTGGATTTAACGTTGAATAGAATACCACTTGATCGTCATCTAAACGTAGCTTTAATTGTGGTGAAAATAAAAATCGAAATTGATTGTCTTCTTGGGTTAAAATACCCTTGGTAAGGAGCTTGTCAATCAATTGATTCGCAGACTGATGAACCGAAAACATTAACGAGTATCGAGGTACACTCTTGTATCGGATTTTCTCTACTTGTGTCGGCTCGAAATTTTCGTCTAATTCAGTTTCTATATATTTTTCAGAAACCAAATAATATCCTCCCTCCTCAAAGCAAAAGTCGCCGCTCCATATATCAATGAACTCGACAATGGGAAAATTTATTTTTGACGTAAGTAAAGATAATTTTTCGATAAGTAGCGCTTTTGTAGGCTCAGAAAGATCAATTGTATTCACATGAAGATCAATTGTACGTTTGGAACGCTCAGAGAATTTTATGGCACGGCCAGAATCTTTTACAAAAAATGGTATTGAATCATTGATTTGAATACAGCTCTTAAAATGAAATCCAGAGGAGTCACTATCATGAGCCATATAAGCGTGGTCTAAGCCGAATTGTCTCAAGACCTCGCTCTCGGAATATAGAACGAGGTTCTCATTCGGAAATATAGGATTGGAAAAAAGACCTTTCCATACATCGGAAATTTCCTCTCCTACGCTAGCAACAGCATTTTTATATATTTCAGGGAAATAATCACCATAATAAATAAATAAAAAATGATCTCGATGGAAAATATGGATTTGATAATCAGTCAAGTGATAAATTCGGTCTTGACCTATCAACGTATCCCGAACATTATTTTCTAATGAAATCCTATCCAATGCACTTTTCAATTTTTGAGAGGTATACAAAGGTATTACACTTCCAGCATCTCCTCTTTCATTGGCAAAAACGTAGACGGGGTTCTGAACATCTAGTCCAAATTTTTTAGCCAGAGATAACACGAATTCAGAAGTTAGAAATTGCCGCTGTGAAATTTCGTTAAAAAGCATTAAATCAGTCGACTCTGTGAGAAAATCCAACAGATAAACCCTACCTACTAGATCAGAATCGGGGAGGAATTTTTCTACTTTTTCCGGCTCTTTTTTGGGTCGCTCAAATGGTTTTAGATACAGTAAAAATCCGAGTAGAAAGGCCAATAATAAAATAAATGCAAGCTTCTTATACACCCCAAATTATTTTGCAAGTATAAACATGGCATTCATCATGTCTAGAAATTGTGTTGCTTTACTAGATGAACTTTCAAAATTATAACGTAAGGAGTAATCTGTTTTCGTCAGCTCAGAATAACTTGAGCTCAGCTCGATTCGACCCGAATTATTTTTCAAATCATTGAGCACATTTTTTTGCCTTGCATCTAGAAAAGCCTGAGGAAAATGATTAATGGATAAATCCAAATCCATATTTGCATACAAAACACCTGTTTTCTTGATTCGCTTGAGGTCTTTTTTCGAGATAGCATCTTTACCATAACCCTCAATATGCTCATCAACCAAATACATATCATTAGATAGTAAAAGTACCTTCTCAGTACACACCACAAATAAGGGTGCCGCATCAAATATCGCATCCTTTATGACCCAATACCCTTCTTTTCTCTCAATACGCGAGGTAAGTCTAGATAAATCAGATAAAACGAGCTCGCAAAGATCTGTGCGCTCAGATGCAAATCCAATTGTAAATACAGGAATATCCTCCTCAGATTCTGTTTCTATTTCAGTGTATTCAAAATTTTCATCATTCCAATCGTATTCAATTTTCTTAGTCAAAATAGTTTGTACCCCATTAAATGTTCCAAAAATCCCTCCCTTATAGGCTCCAAAAAAAGCATCTTTATCGACAAGCCTATCTAACAATTGTATGGCCAACAAATTCATGACCATTTTATCATCTCTTTTATCTTTAAGTAAGGGCAACAAAATATCATAGGCCCTTTCGTAGGCCTTACGTAAATCTACATTATAGACAAAATATGCAGCGGCATCTCGTGGAATGTATTTGACAAAATCCTTATTGAGTGGGTTGTTGTTCATCTCGGTATATATTGAACCTAGCTCCTCACCATAATTTGCTCTCAAATCGAAATGAACCACATTCGAATCTAAATGTAAATCGCCAACCATATAATTTTGCGCGTAAAGTTCCTTTAGATCTTCATTCAGAATAGGATACATCGTTTGGAAGTACCATAATCCGCCCTGATTTGAGAAATTTCTTGAATTGTCAATAAAAAAAATCCCTTCTGATTCCTTAGCCAACTGCGCTTCAAATCTTTTGTCAACGGTTTGAAGGCTATTTTCGTTGATGATTAGATCTTCTATCAAAGACAGCATTCCCTTGGTTTGCATTGACACCTGAATACTATCCCTTATTTCCCAGTATGTTTTTTTATTCTTATGTTCTTGCTCGGTATGCTCTATGTATTCATTCAAAGAATTTAGCTCAAAACCTTCTTCCTCTTCGATTGGCTCCTCTTCCAAATTGATGGCCTCTTCGACTTCAACTGCTTCCCATTGGTCATCAGAATAATAGGAAGTTTCCTCCCATTCGAAATAGTTCAAAGAGTCAGTGACCTTAATGAGGTAATCATCCGTAGGCTGTATCCGCAATAGTACTCCCGAATTACCTTTTATGATTAGGCTATTAAATAAAGAATTGTAGCGTTCAGCGCCATTCTTAAGTGTCTCTGAATATTCAAAATCATCAAATACTTGAAAAAGTTCCTCCTTATTCTTGATTCCGAATGAAAAACCAGTGAGTTCATAAATCTTATCCTTTCCATAAAAAATGTTGAGACGTTGGTCAAAATCCAAGCCAGCATCTTTCAATGTTTTACCTGCTGTTGAACCGTCAAATAGTTCCTGATGAAGCTCTTCCATGAAATCATACTCCACTAATTCGTCTATTGAAATCTTTTGAAGTAGGTTAATGTTATTGATGCTAAAAACAGTGGAGGCATCTCTTGGAATTAAGGCTTCACTTTGCTGAGCGAAAATTGAATACGCAAATAACATAAATGTTAAAAAACAGCCTTTAAGGGATATACTCATGTATAAAATTTAGACGATAAAATTAAGAATAAATCTCTAGTTATCAGCAGGCTTAACAGATATTGTATTATCCATTAATGAAGGATTTCCGAATACATCAAATAAAGAACTGCGTAGCATCACAGCTTTATTATTCTTCGCCAAAATAGCTGATGGATTTTCAATTTTCTCTACTGGAAATATGAATCTACTTATGGAGGTGTATATTCCATTTCGCATAAGTTCTTCATCTTCTTTTTTAACCAAACGAAACTTAAATGAGTTGAGATCTGGAACTTGACGAATTAAGGTCACCCCATCCCATGACACCCAATTCTCGTCATTTTCATTTGAATCTGAAGGATTTCCCAAAGCTTCTCTTGTTTTCGAAAAGGCATTTAAAAGTGACTTCACATTATCAAAATGCAGCGAAACTTTGAAAATAAAATTGTCATAATTCTCTTCAAGTGAAACGCCTTGAATTCCCTCTTGACAGTTTAAGACACCCATTATATCCGATACTTTTTCTTGCAGTTCAAGTTTCGAAGGCACTTTTTTGCCATCCAAACTATCAAGTGCTAGAATCGAATTTATCTTTAGCTTACTTGAACTTAAATTAATGGTGTACTTGAATTCTCCACTCCCATCCGGATTATACGTGACATCATCTAAAATCTCAATGCAAGAAGTCAAAGAGCAGCAAAACAATATAAAAACAATAAAAATTTTCATCCCTCTTTTATTCTTACAAAATTAAGACCAATCTACCTAAAAATAAAAAGCCATCGAATCCGATGGCTTTTTATCATTAACTAAATGCATTTCCAAATCTCTGGAAATAAATAATGACCTACATCATTCCTGGCATTCCCCCACCCATAGGAGGCATTGGTGCACCTGCTGGCGCCTCTTCAGGCTGATCTGCAATAACACATTCTGTAGTTAACAGCATTGCTGCAATTGATGCGGCATTCTCAACTGCAATTCGCGTAACTTTTGTTGGATCAACAACACCCGCTTTCACAAGGTTTTCGAAATTCTCTGTGCGTGCATTGTACCCAAAATCATTTTTACCTGCCTTCACTTCTTGAACGATTACCGCTCCCTCTTGTCCCGCATTTGCAATGATTTGTCTCAATGGCTCTTCTGCCGCTCTCTTTACTATGGCCACACCTGTCATTTCATCTTCATTGACAGTCTTGATCTTATCTAGCGTTTCAATGGCACGTAATAAAGCAACGCCACCTCCAGCAACAATGCCCTCTTCAACAGCTGCTCTTGTTGCTGCCAAGGCATCCTCTACTCGGTCTTTTTTCTCTTTCATTTCTACCTCAGTGGGTGCACCAACGTACAATACTGCAACACCACCAGAGAGCTTTGCCAAACGTTCTTGAAGCTTCTCTTTATCATAATCAGATGTTGTCGCCTCGATTTGGGCTTTAATTTGACCTACTCTCCCTTTGATATCTGCCTTTTTTCCTTTTCCATTTACAATGGTGGTATTGTCCTTATCAATTTCAACTTTCTCAGCCGTTCCTAGCATATCAATCGTGGTATTTTCCAAAGTCATACCTCTTTCTTCAGAAATAACTTGTCCTCCCGTCAGGATTGCAATATCCTCAAGCATTGCTTTTCTCCTGTCTCCAAAACCTGGGGCTTTAACTGCAGCGACTTTGAGCGATCCTCTTATTCGGTTTACAACTAGTGTCCCGAGTGCCTCACCGTCGACATCTTCAGCAATAATAATTAATCCTTTACTAGATTGAGCAACAGGCTCAAGAATTGGAAGAAGCTCCTTCATTGAAGAAATTTTCTTCTCGCAGATAAGAATCATCGGATTCTCCATCTCAGTAATCATTTTGTCTGTGTTAGTGACAAAATACGGTGAAAGGTAACCACGGTCAAATTGCATTCCTTCAACGGTAACAACTTCCGTTTCGATTCCTTTGGCTTCCTCAACAGTAATTACACCATCCTTACCAACATCATGCATTGCTTTCGCAATCAAGGCACCAATTGCCTCATCATTATTAGCGGAAATTGTTGCGATTTGTTCGATTTTACTATTATCATTGCCAATTTCTTTTGAGAGCTTACGTAGGTTTTTCACGACATCGTTTACCGCTTTATCAATACCTCTTTTCAAATCCATAGGGTTTGCTCCGGCTGCAACATTTTTCAATCCTGCATTTATGATGGCTTGGGCAAGAACCGTAGCTGTAGTCGTTCCGTCACCGGCAATATCCGCTGTTTTCGAAGCTACTTCTTTCACCATTTGCGCTCCCATGTTTTCCACCTCATCTTCAAGCTCAATTTCTTTTGCAACAGTAACACCATCCTTCGTAATATGCGGTGCACCGAATTTTTTTCCAATCACTACATTGCGCCCTTTGGGACCTAAAGTAACCTTTACTGCATTCGCAAGTGCATCAACACCCTTCTTAAGCTTTTCTCTAGCTTCTACATCAAAAAATATATCTTTTGCCATTTTTTATTTCTTATTATTAATAAATTCCATAAATATCTGATTCCTTCATGATCAGATACTCTCCATTTTCTATTTTCAACTCTGTACCCGAATATTGTCCGTATAACACAGCGTCGCCCACTTTCACGGTCATTGACTCATCCTTTTTTCCTGGTCCTACTGCAACAACAGTTCCTTTTAAGGGTTTTTCTTTCGCTGTATCTGGAATAATAATTCCACTTGTAGTCTTTTGTTCTGCAGGCGCTGGTTCAACCAAAACGCGGTCTGCTAAAGGTTTAAATTTTACTGACATTTTAAATATTTTAATTTGTGTAGGTCTTGGCGAATTTTATGCCAAACAAGATTTCAAGACAATTTTACGCAATATGAAATTAATCCGTCGGAAAAGTGTCATAAAATATGACATCATGACACGCTGAAATTGAAGATTGACGATTTATTTTGTTGTACTCGGGGCTTGAACTGGTTGTTCGGTTTGCTGCTTTTGGGTATCTTCCTTTTTCTGTGGCTTTGGTTGACGAACGGTTATTAAAATGCTCACCAGGACGATGATTCCGGCCAAGGACCATGTCAGCCTATCGATGAACTCATTCGTTTTTTTGACACCACCCAATTGACCTGGCGAACCAAAATCAGAACTCAAACCTCCACCCTTAGGGTTTTGAACGTATACCACAAGGATCAATAAGATACTTGACAAGAGAACGATAGTAGATAAAATGATGTCCATTATTTAATTTTATTAATTAGTTTCTGAATTTGGTCTGCAAAGAAACTCTTTTTTTCGGGAAATATCAAAATTAATTGTTCATATGTTGATTTTGCCATTGCGTAATTTCCTTGACTCTCGAATACCTTGGCCAAAGTTTCACTCACCGGGAGATTTTCAACCTCCAAACTTTCTTTCGCTTTTTTGACCGGAGAGAAAAATGGCACCTTAGGTTTTTCAAAAGTCAAAAATTCCTTTTTTGGGTTCGAGCCATTATCGACTGAACCAAGCGAGAGCCATTCATTAAAACTTCTTGGTGAATCAAGATTGGTCACATCTTGATTTAATCGATCTTTATCAACTTCTAACAAATCAGGGGTGGCTTTCATGGACTCTTGCTCACCCAATTGCTCAGGTACCTCATCTTTTAAATCATTGAGCACTCGGGCTGCAATTGCCTCTGATTCGATCAACTTATCGAGTTTATTTTCAGTTTGAGGTTCGTGCCCTGCAGGATTTGCACTTAAATCAGGCGAAACAGGTTCAAGCTTTTCTGAGGTTTGATGTTTAACTGACCCCTGCTCCTTATCTTTTTGATTAAAATTTTTGGTTAAATCATAAATGACGGAACGAGAGTTAAGATCAACAGCATACTTTTCCAGCTCTGAAGAAAACCTTAGGTCATTTTTTGTCTTGAGTGACTTTAAATAGGCTACAGTGAAACTTGAGCACCAAGGGTATAACTTCATAAGTTCCTTAAAGACCTTGGAGTCTTCAAGAGATAGTTCTGATGAAAAAAGCTTCAACTCAATATTTTCCTTATCTAACTCTACCAATTCGATAATAATTTATTGATTACATCCTGTGCGATCTGCTCATTGATTTCTTCAATGAGTTGGGTCTCGACTGATGCTAAGTTAACATTTGATTCAAAGTCGGCAAATCTCGATACTGCTAAAGGCATCGACTCACTTTCCGGTTCATTTATGTTAATTTGAAAATTAATTCGAATCGTCAATCTGTTCTGTGTCGCGTTGTCATCCTGCTGAATTGCTATTGGTGCAACATCATATCCTGTAATATTTCCAGAAATTTCTACCTCTCCTCCATTGTCCGTATTTAAGGCCAGCCGTGTATTGTTTTGAACAGCATCTTTTATACGCTCAGTAATTTGTGGTCCATAGCTCAACGGACAATTTGGAGCTGAGTTCTCTATCATATCTACCGAAAAAGACTTCCACTCCTCAGGCATCGATCCTGCATCCTTAAACCCTACACTTGAAGGCCAACAAGCAAATAATACTGGAATAAGAAACACAATAAAAACAATCCGTTTATTCATTTATTCGCCAAGTTATACTCCTTTATTTTTCTGTAAAGCGTACGCTCTGAAATACCCAACTCTTGCGCTGCATATTTTCTTTTGCCTCTGTGCTTATCAAGTGCTTTCTTAATCAAATCCTTCTCTCGGTCTTCGAGTGATAATGATTCTTCTACCTCCTGATGCTCCTCAAATTCAGGTCGACGAACTTCTATCGTTCTATTGGCCTCTGGGAGAATACGATTTGGTGCAACAATTTCGTTCGTCACCTCACTATACATCTGATTCACATATTCACTTTGCGTATCGGAAAGGGATACATTTCCGTCTTTGGACAAAATATCAACGACAAATTTTTTGAGCTCACTTAGATCTTTTTTCATATCAAACAAAAACTTATACATCAATTCTCTTTCCGAAAAATCATTTTGGGTCATATTTTTTCGGAGGGCTATGTCAGTGTTTTTTAGCTCAGTACTCAAATAGTTGCCTAAAACTAAAGGATCTATTTCTCTGGTGGTTTCAATCACGGATAACTGTTCAACTAAGTTTTTTAATTGGCGAATGTTACCCGGCCATTGATTCGATTCTAATAGCGCTATACTTTCATTAACTAATTTGATGGCAGGCATTCTGTATTTTTCAGCAAAATCGTGGGCGAACTTTCTAAAAAGAAGATGTATATCATCTTTTCTATCTCTCAATGCAGGAAGTTGAATGGGCACAGTACTCAATCGGTAATACAGGTCTTCCCTAAATTTACCAGAAGAAATGGCATCCATCATATTTTCATTAGTCGCTGCAACAACCCGAACATCTGTTTTAATTACTTTTGAGGCACCGACACGCATGAATTCACCTGTTTCAAGAACCCGAAGTAATCTTACCTGAGTTTGCATCGGTAATTCGGCAACCTCATCCAAGAAAATTGTTCCGCCATTGGCTACCTCGAAATAACCCAATCTACTTCCAGAGGCTCCGGTGAATGAGCCTTTTTCATGACCAAAAAGCTCTGAATCTATTGTTCCTTCAGGAATGGCACCACAGTTGACCGCAATGTATTCCCCGTGTTTTCGGGAACTTAGTTGGTGAATTACCTGCGGGATAATTTCTTTTCCTGTTCCACTCTCACCAGTTACGAGCACAGAAATGTCAGTTGGTGCAACTTGGGTACAAACCTCAAGTGCACGATTGAGCAGAGGCGCATTTCCAATAATACCAAATCGCTGCTTTATTTGCTGAATGTTCATTCCTATTTTAATTTTCAACCGCCTCCCCTAGCAGTGTTGCAGAGGTGCAATCCACAATCCTCACATTAATATAATCTCCTTTTTCGAAGTTTCCTTTTGGAAATACAACCATAGAATTCCTCCCTGTTCTTCCCGACATGTGCTCCTCTGAACGTTTTGAAACACCTTCGACTAAAACTTTTTCCGTTCTACCTATTCTTCTCTTATTCGATGCTAAAGAATGTGCTTGCTGCTTTTCTATTATCTGCGTCAACCTTTTCGATTTGACAGCCTCAGGAACATCATCCTCAAACTTTCTTTCTGCCAAGGTCTTGGGCCTTTCGGAGTATTTAAACATGTATGCGAAATCAAAAGTAACGATATCCATAAGGGATAAAGTCTCTTCATGCTCCTCATCAGTCTCAGCACAGAAGCCAGAAATAATATCGGTGGATACTGCGCAGTCCGGTATAATTCTATGTATCGCCTCTATTCGCTCGAGGTACCATTCGCGCGAATAACCTCTATTCATTCTTTTTAGCACTTCCGAATTACCGGCCTGAACAGGTAAATGAATATAGTTACATATATTCTCATATGCAGCCATTGCTGTAAGTACCTCATCAGTCATGTCTTTCGGATGAGATGTAGAAAATCGCACACGTAAATCCGGAGAAACTTTGGCTACCATGATGAGCAGTTGGGCAAAATTTACAGTTGGTAGTGCTTTATTTTTTATTTCACCTTTGTTTGTGATATTCCATCGGTATGAATCAACATTTTGCCCGAGAAGTGTAACCTCTTTATAACCCTTAGCAAATAAATCTTGACATTCTTGGACTATGGTTTGAGGATCTCTTGATCGCTCCCTACCGCGTGTGAAGGGGACAACGCAGAAAGAGCACATGTTGTCACAGCCTCTCATAATCGTAACAAAGGAGGAAATCCCACCCTTGTCCAACCGCACTGGCGAAATATCCGCATAAGTTTCATCCCTTGAGAGCAATACGTTCACTGCCTTTTGACCGGTTCCAACTTCATCGATTAGGTTTGGTAAATCTCTGTATGCATCTGGACCGGCTACTAAGTCAACAAGCTTTTCTTGTTCGAGCAAAGATTTTTTCAAACGCTCAGCCATACAACCCAAAATTCCAACAACCATATCAGGATTATCGGCTTTCTTTTTCTTGAACTCTGTTAAACGTTTGCGTACTCTGGTTTCAGCATTTTCTCGAATCGAGCAGGTATTGATTAGTACTACATCTGCTTGTTCAAGATCTCGTGTTGTTGAAAAACCGTTTTCACTCATAATAGAGGCCACAACCTCACTATCCGAAAAATTCATTTGACAGCCATAACTCTCGATATAAAGTTTTTTGGCTGCAACAGCATCAGTACTTCTCTCTAACACCTCACCTTGGCGATTCTCAAGAATATCTTTTTGTTCTGTTGACATGAATTATTTTTTGGACTTCAAATTTACGTAAAACGATATGGCTGACAAAATGTCAGCGCTTATTTTTATAATTTTTCATACAACATTAACCTACGGTTAAATTGATGACTTAACATTTTTTTCAGAACAAAGTTTTGATAGTTAACGTTTAGATAAGTTACATTTGCACACAATTCAGAAAAAATATGCCTAAAAACCTAGTCATCGTTGAGTCCCCTGCCAAGGCCAAAACCATAGAAGGATATCTTGGAAAAGATTTTATTGTTCGTTCTAGTTTCGGTCACGTTCGGGATCTTGCAAAAAAGAACGCTGTCGATATTGAAAACGGCTTCAATCCAAACTATGAGGTTTCCCCGGACAAGAAACAAATCGTCGCCGAATTAAAAAAATTAGCCAAGTCAGCAGAAATTGTTTGGTTGGCAACTGATGAAGATCGAGAAGGAGAGGCTATCTCTTGGCATCTTAAAGAAACACTAAAGCTTAAAGATGAAGAAACAAGAAGAATCACCTTTAATGAAATTACAAAAAAGGCTATTTTAAAGGCTATTTCAAATTATAGAACAGTAAATCAAAAGTTAGTTGATGCCCAGCAAGCAAGAAGAATATTAGATCGAATTGTTGGATTTGAATTGTCACCAGTGTTGTGGAAAAAAGTTCGTCCAAGCCTATCGGCTGGACGAGTGCAATCTGTTGCTGTAAAGCTCATTGTCGAGAGAGAAAAAGAAATTCAAGCCCATGAATCAAGTTCTTTTTTTAAGACGAGCGGAATATTTAAGGTTAATAATGGAAAAATTAAAGGTGAAATTAATGGTTCCTTTGAAAGTAAAGAAGAAACTGAAATTTTCCTAAATTCTTGCATTCAAGCCAATTTCAAGGTACAGGATGTTCAAAAGAAGCCGGCTACTAAAAAACCTTCTGCACCCTTTACTACATCAACACTTCAACAAGAGGCGAGTTTGAAGCTTGGTTTTTCTGTTTCAAGAACAATGTCTGTAGCGCAAAGACTATATGAATCGGGACACATCACTTACATGAGAACAGATTCAGTGAACTTATCTGAAACTGCAAGAAATGGTGCGAAAGAGGCGATTATTTCAAAATATGGAGATGCATACTCGAATCCTCAGCAATATCGTACCAAATCAAGTGGAGCACAAGAAGCCCACGAAGCAATAAGACCAACAAACTTTAGTGTAGCGAGGGTGCAAATGGAAAGCGATGAAAATAAGCTATACGAACTGATTTGGAAAAGAGCAATCTCAAGCCAAATGAGTGATGCAAAACTTGAACGAACAACAATCAAAATTGGTGCGAATGGTGTTGAAAAATCTTTCACCTGTAAGGGAGAGGTTATTGTTTTTGACGGCTTCTTATCGGTTTACATTGAAAGTAAACTATCCGAATCAGAAGAGGAAGATACCCAAGGGTTGCTGCCAAAAGTTGAAATAGGTGAAGCAGCAGAAAGAATCGAAATTAATGCAAATGAGCGATTTAGCAGACCCCCAGCGAGATATGTCGAAGCGTCATTAGTCAAAAAACTGGAGGAGCTTGGCATAGGTCGGCCATCAACTTATGCACCAACTATTTCAACTGTACAAAAAAGAGGTTATGTGGAGAAAAAAATAAAAGAAGGTAAAGAGCGCCAATATTTATCAATGTTACTAAAGGATAATGAGATTGTATCTTCGAAAAAAAGTGAAATTACAGGGCGAGAAAAAAACAAATTATCTCCAACGGATATTGGTGTTGTAGTGACCGAATTTCTTCAGGAAAATTTTGAAAACATCATGGATTATAAATTCACGGCAATTATTGAAGATCAATTTGATGAAATTGCGCAAGGTGGTCTTGAATGGAAAAAGATGCTCGATTCATTTTATAACCCATTCCATTCGGGAGTTGAAAATACACTCGAAAATTCAGAACGTGCCACCGGTGAAAGACTCCTAGGTAATCATCCTAAGAGCGGAAGAAAAATCATTACCCGTATCGGAAAGTTCGGCCCTATGGTTCAAATAGGTGATGAAAAAGAGGATGGTGAAAAAGCAGAATTCGCATCTTTACTGAGCTCACAATCTATATCTTCAATTACACTTGAAGAGGCCCTGGAGTTATTCAAACTACCAAGAGTTCTAGGCCAACACGAAGGAAAGGACCTTAAGGTAAATATAGGCCGATTTGGACCATATGTTCAAGTAGAGAGAACCTTTGCATCAATTCCTAAAGAAATCGATCCGATGGAAATTGACTTTGACAAGGCCTTGGAACTATATTTGGAAAAACTTAAACAAAGTGAAGCCAATAAAATTAAGTCGTTCTCTGAGGAACCAGATTTATTCGTTTTAAATGGTAAATATGGACCTTATATCAAGAAGGGGAAATCCAATTATAAAATACCAAAAGGAACCATTGCCGAGGATTTAGAATTAAAAGATTGTCTAGAGATCATTGAAAATCAGCCTAAAAAAACTCGCGGAAAAAGGAAAACTTCCAAGTAATTTATCGGTAATTTTTGATTTTTTTATCTTTACAACATGAACGGAAGTGTGAACAAGGTAATTCTCATTGGTAACCTAGGTAAAGACCCAGAGGTCAGGAAACTTGAATCGGGTGCGCTTTTAACGAGATTCTCAATAGCAACATCGGAGCAGTACACAGATAAAGTTTCGGGTAAGCGAATCGAAAATACGGATTGGCACGACATCGTAACATGGCGCGGTCTCGCCGAAGTTTCAGAGAAATTTCTCAAAAAAGGAATGAAGGTATACATCGAGGGTAAGCTTAAAAAAAGAACTTGGACTGACAAGGATGGACAACAGCGTAATAATGTGGATATCGTTGCGGACGAGTTGACCATTCTCTCCAAGATGGAGCCAAAACAAAAAACAAAACACTCCTATTCTAGTGATAATGCAAATAAAATAACTTCAAGTATTGAAGATTTAGAAAATCAACCTGACGATTCCCTTCCATTTTAATGATAAAAGCAGAACCTCCCCCGGCATCCGTTTTAGCGATAGAGGCAAACACCACTGTCATAATTATCAGTGCCATTATCCTTTTGCTATTATTGCTATCTGCTCTATTTTCTGGAGCAGAGTCTGCCTATTTTTCTCTCTCACCGAAAGACACCGAAGATTTGGCAGAGGACACAGCACAAAAGGAAAATAAAATTTTAAAACTGCTAAAGCACCCCGAAGAACTTTTAGCCTCATTACTCATAGCCAATAACTTCGTAAATGTTGGGATTATCATTTTATCAAGTTATCTCATAAACTATTTTTTCCCCATCGCTGATAATTACTTCCGCTTCTTTTTAGAAGTTGTTGGTATTACCCTTGTCATTTTGATTTGGGGTGAGGTCATACCCAAGATATTTGCAGTGAAAAATGCACCATTTGTTTCAAAACTAATGAGCACTCCAATTATGGTGATCAAAAAAACACCCCCTTTTTCTTTACTCGTAAGGATATTGGTGAGAAGTACGAGACTCTTCGACCAAACAAAAAAGGGCAAGGTGAATTTATCCTCCTCCGACCTCGAACAGGCTGTGGCAATTACAAAAGAGGAGTCATTGGATGATGAACATAACATATTGGAGGGGATTGTGAAATTTGGGAAGACTGAAGCCTCACAGATTATGAAGCCTCGAATTGAAGTTTCCGCTGTCGATGCAGAGATGAAATTCAGTGAAATCAAATCTTTTATTTTGGACTGTGGCTTTTCTCGAATTCCTGTGTATAAGGAAACAGCAGACCGAGTAATCGGAATATTATATATTAAAGATTTATTGCCTTTTTTGAATCAAAATGATCAATTTAATTGGCTCAGTACCCTACGTAAGCCATTCTTTATTCCTGAGAATAAAAAGATCAATGACTTACTTCAAGAATTTAAAACCAAGAAAATGCACCTGTCAATTGTAGTTGATGAATATGGTGGAGCCTCTGGAATTGTTACTCTTGAAGATATTTTAGAGGAGATTGTAGGAGAAATCACGGATGAATTTGATGAGGAAGAATTGGTATATTCCAGAATTGATGATGGTGTTTACATATTCGAAGGTCGTACATCACTCATGGATTTTTACAAAGCATCTAAAATAGAACCCGAAGCTTTCGAAAAAATTAAAGGAGAAGCGGAAACAATAGGTGGTTTTGTGATAGAACAAGCTGGACGAATTCTTAAAAACAATGAATTCATTGAAGTTGAAAAATGTAAAATTATTGTAGAATCCTCGGATAAAAGACGCATAAAAACAGTAAAAGTAATTACCGATAGTCATGTTTAGGTATACTATTTTAGTATCGATACTTTTTGTATTCACTTTGCTTTCTTGCTCAGAGGAACATCCTACGCCAAAACCTCCTACATACCTCAAGGTAAAACTCCCAATACACAGCTATCATAAAGAATCTTTTGACGCACCGTTTGAGACCAGTATATCTGATTTATATACACTGAAAAGTCCTGTAAATTGCAATGATCATTATTGTGAGCAAGAAATTTACATGGGAAGAGAACTTAATGGAACGATTAACCTATTTTATAAGAGGCTACAGCATACAGACTCATTACCTAGCCTAATCAATTTTTCAAATAAGGAAGTTGACTTTCATAAAATAAAGGCAGATCAAATTGATTTTGATCAAATTATAGATCGAGAAAATAGGGTCTTCGGAACACTTTTCGAGCTTAAAGGAGATGTAGCAACGAATTATCAATTTTACCTTACAGATTCTTCAAACAATTTTCTTAGAGGGGAGGTTATTTTGAATTGCGTCCCGAATTACGATTCATTGAGAAATGTACTTGTATACATAAAAGAGGATCTGAATGTAATGCTCAATACCTTTTCATGGAGAAAAAATTAATAAAAGTTGTTCTGTCTTTAGGTTCAAACATTGGTGATAGAAAAAAAAATCTTTTGTTGGCTTATCAACATATTGAAAATCACATCGGTAATATTGTAAAATTTTCCTCTTATTACGAAAATCCTTCGCAAGGATTTGACTCTGATAACGATTTTATTAATTCATGTATAGGCATTAAGACAAGCTATCAATGTCATGAAGTTTTGGATAAAATTCATTGGATTGAAAATGCCATGGGTCGTAAAAGAACAAAAAAAGGTTATGAGGATCGGGTGATTGATATTGATATTATATTTTACAGTGATCAAATTATCGAAAGAGATGAATTAAAAGTTCCGCATCCAAAATACCACGAAAGGGATTTTGTATTAATCCCTTTAAAAGAACTGAATTTCATAGCAGACCCAAGACAAAAATTTAAAGCTTTAAATTAAAATTTGTACAAATAATTCAAAGATTACACAACATAAATTGTCGCTTCAGTTAATCTTATTAACTTTGCAGAATATTTTACAATTTTAAACTATTATGAAAAGGAATTCTTTCAAAGCTTTAACGGGGTTTTTTATCTCATTTTTGATTCTCTCAAGTTGCACCCTTCTAAAGGATTTGGACTACACAGTCACTCCAAGTCCTCTGGAAATGCATGGAGACAGTATTAAGTTCTCGGTTACTGTGAATGTACCCGAAAAGGGAATCAGTAAAAGTGTCAAAGCAGAAATCACACCTAAACTTGGTAGCAAAGCACTCGGTGTTTGGACCATTCAAGGTGAAAAAATCCAAGGAAATGGAAAAACCATTGCCTTCAAACCAGGAGGAACTGCAACATTCGAAACTGCATTGGCCTATGACCCATCGCTCGAAGCAGCTGATTTGGTCTTAACTGGTAAGATCTATAAAGGATCAAAATCCAAAGAAAAAGGTGAGCTCCCATCAGCAAAGATAGCTGACGCAACTATTGTCACACCACTTCTCGCAAGAATGACGAGCAAAATGTGCAACCAAAGTGATAAACTCGTAAGAGTATTGGATAAAAGCACGGGTGCAGTTATCAATTTTGATAAAGGTAAGTCTTTGGTCAAGTCAAAAGAATTGAAGGATACTGATATTGTTGAATTGGTTTCGTGGATTCAGGCATCTCAAGAGAACGAGAAACTCGAAATTCAATCCATATCCATTAGAGGATATGCCTCACCTGATGGTGAATTTGCCAAAAACGGTGATTTGTCAACTGAGCGTGTAGAAAGTGCAGCAAAAGCCTTTTCTAAACTAATGAAGAAAGCCAAACTTGATGCATACACAGACATCACCACATATGACCAAAAAGGTCTTGGGGAAGACTTTGAGGAATTTAAAAAGCAACTGGCTGCAACAAAGTCTATCTCAGAAGGTGATAAAAATTTATTCATTCGAGTATTAGAAATGGAAAAAGACCCAGAAAAAAGAGAAGCTGAAATGGTTCGCTTAGGTAAATCATATACACAATTAGAAAAGGACGTTTTCCCAAACATACGGCGAGCAGTTATTACTATTGACTACAAAGAAAGCGGTTTAACAGACGAGGAATTGATTGCTTTTTCGTCAAATAAAACGGATACACTTACGGTAGAGGAGGTTTTATTCACAGGAGAAACACTATTGAAAGATTTGAATTCTAGAATCGCTCTATACAGCGCTGTTGCCGAGAAAATGAACGACAGCCGTGTATACAACAATCTTGGTTCGCTATATTATGAGCAAAATGACATGCCAAAAGCGAAAGCAAACTTTGAAGCATCCGCTGATTTAAACATTTCAGGTGAAGTAATGAATAATTTGGCAGCTATTTCAATGCTAGAAGGTGACCGTGTAAAAAGTAGAGAGCTTTTCGCAAAAGCCAAAGGAATGGATGCCAAAAAAATGAGCATTGTGAAAGCAAATACAGCAGGCCTTGATATTTTGGACGGAGCATATTCTGCCGCAGAAGGAAATATTTCAGGTAATACCTTCAATAAGGCCTTAGCCCAACTACTGCAGGGTAATCTTGCTGAAGCTGAAGCTACACTTGCAGAAAGTGATGATAAAAACGATGCAGATGGACTTTATCTTGCAGCAATTATGGCGGCTAGAGGAGGAACAGGAGCGAGTGATGTTGTTGCAAAGCTGAAGTTAGCGATTGAAGAAGATTCAAGTTTGAAAGAAAAAGCAGGTAGAGACCGGGAGTTTGTGAAGTTTTTTGAAGATGCTGCATTCCAAGCACTTGTAAAGTAACTCACCGCAATACGAAATTGAAAGCCTCTTTTAGAGGCTTTTTTTATGCCTATTCGCCAAGTAAATTTGCTCGTCTTGCCCTGGTGTAGGAATTAAGTGATAGGCGCAACCTAGCTCAAGACAATCCATAAGCGTGGTGTATCCAAAAAAACCAAAAATTTTGGAAGTTTTAATAAAAATTTGATCAACTGAGGACATGTCCGAATTTGCAAAAAACGGTGTTGTGATATTTTTTCCCAGTAACAAAGACTGCACAGATTCAGGACCAATTATTTTTTCTATCTCACCACTGTTAATTTGTGGTATAAATGTATCCAGTAATAATTGTGAATAAACCTCTGGGCCATTAAAAACCAATAGTCCTCTTACTTCTTTCTCTGCTTGCTTTTTAATTATTTGAAAACGCGAATGACAACCGATGTATATGGCATTATTATAATTTTTATTCTGCGATAACTTACCCGCATTTCGATGATCCTCATTATCAATGATCCATATCGTACTAAACTTTGAAACTTGGTAACGATTCATAAGGTTGCCGATTTTAAAAATACCCCTCAATGGAAACTGAAGTTGATGTGTTATAAATATTGATGGGATATTATTGCTAAAAAACGCATAGCGCTGGTCGGAAATCAGCATATCTAGCGAATATTTTTTCACATAGCCCTGCACAAGTTTTTTTTCGGTTTTTAAATTTGCATACAAGCCTCTTGACGAGCGAAGTAAATCCATCTTAAACCTTCCCTTTCCTTTAAATTTAAATGGATAGCCAGGATGGTAAACATAGTGAACATCATTTATATATTGACTAAATATGAGCTTTTGAGATTCATTACAAAAAATAAATAGCTGGTTGTTTTTTTCATGCAAGGCCTTGATAATCGGTATACTTCGGGTAACATGACCCAAACCCCAGTTTAGAACTGAAATACCAATACGCTTATCTGAAATATTGTGTGGATGAATCACTTTTTAAAATTAGAAAAATAGGAACTAAATCAACCGATATTCATTATTTTAGCCGAATATATTATAAAACAAGAAATGAAAGAGGGAACTGAATTTAGAAAATATGCAACAAAGCATATGGGAATCAATAGCACGTTTGTAGACCATTATATTGAGTCTTCACTTACACCATATATTATCGAAGAGCGTTCATTAAACATGACACAAATGGATGTGTTTTCTCGACTTATGATGGATCGAATCATATTCTTAGGTACGGGAATAAATGACCAAGTGGCAAACGTTATCAACGCCCAGCTTTTATTCCTAGAATCTGTTGATTCCAAGAAAGATATTCAAATTTATCTCAATTCACCAGGAGGTTCTGTATATGCTGGTCTCGGTATATACGATACCATGCAATACATTAGGCCAGATGTAGCCACGATATGTACCGGTATGGCGGCCTCAATGGGTGCTGTTCTACTTTGTGCAGGTGCCGATGGAAAAAGGAGTGCTTTGAAACATTCGCGTGTCATGATACACCAACCCTTAGGTGGAGCGCAAGGACAAGCCAGTGATATTGAAATCACTGCACGCGAAATTCAGAAGCTAAAAAAAGAGCTTTATGATATAATTGCGACACATTCTAAACAAACATATGATAAAGTATGGGAGGATTCTGACAGAGATTATTGGATGACCGCACCTGAAGCGAAAGACTACGGTATGGTGGATGAAATTCTATTGCGCAATCCGAAATAAATGGCAACCCAAAAAACATCTTGTTCTTTTTGTGGCCTTCCGAGAGAGGAAGTAAAGATTTTAATTGCCGGTGTAACAGGTCATATTTGTGAAAACTGTGCAAAGCAAGCGAATCAGATTGTTGCAGAAGAATTTTCGACTTCAACAGAAAAATCAGTAAGCACCAATTTGGATTTAAATGTGCGATTTCCGAAGGAGATAAAAGCAGAACTAGATGAGTATGTCATCGGTCAAGAGGAGGCGAAAAAAGTTCTATCTGTCGCTGTATATAATCACTACAAACGATTAAATGCTAGTTCCTCGGATGAAATTGAAATTGAAAAGTCGAATGTCGTTTTAGTCGGTAGAACAGGGACTGGAAAAACCCTTTTGGCGAAAACAATCGCGAAATTGCTTAATGTTCCTTTTTGTATTGCAGATGCTACTGTGCTGACCCAAGCAGGTTATGTAGGGGAAGATGTTGAGAGTGTTTTATCCCGCCTTCTTCAGGTGGCTGATTATGATGTAGAGGCAGCGCAAAGAGGAATCGTTTTTATTGATGAAATCGATAAAATTGCACGTAAAGATGATAACCCATCTATTACACGTGATGTTTCAGGAGAAGGAGTGCAACAAGCTCTTCTCAAACTGCTTGAGGGATCAGAAATAAATGTCCCTCCCCAAGGAGGTAGAAAGCATCCTGAACAAAAAATGATTCAAGTGAATACCAAGGGAATTCTCTTTATTTGTGGTGGAGCCTTTGATGGAATAGAAAAGCTCATTGCCCAACGCGTAAATAGGCAAACCATAGGGTTCTCAGCCTTAGACCAACCGGATGTTGACACCGAATCACTATTGCAATACATCAATGCAACAGATGTTAAGAATTTTGGCTTGATTCCGGAGCTTGTTGGAAGGTTTCCTGTACTTAGTTACCTAGAACCTCTAGACCCTTTTGCCTTAAAAAGAATTTTAACAGAGCCAAAAAATGCTTTGGTTAAACAATATGAGAAAATATTTAAACTCGATGGTATCAAATTAACGATTGAGCAAAAAGCATTGGACTTTATTGTGTCTAAAGCAATTGAATATAAACTTGGAGCGAGAGGTCTTCGCTCTATTTGCGAAGCAATTTTAACAGATGCAATGTTCAATTTACCCTCTTCAAAAATAAAATCATTAAAAGTTACTGAAGATTATGCGAAAGGAAAATTCGACAAATCGAAAATGGCAAAGCTCAAGGTTGCTTAAATACAATCTTCTTTTATACTTTTACACCCGCTAACACGTGAACGAATGAAAACATTACAATTTAGAGAAGCCTTGAGAGAGGCAATGTCTGAAGAAATGAGAAAAGATAAAAGCGTTTTTCTTTTAGGCGAAGAGGTTGCTGAATATAATGGAGCTTACAAGGTATCGCAAGGAATGTTGGATGAGTTTGGGCCGAAACGTGTTATTGACACACCAATTGCTGAGCTAGGCTTTGCAGGTATTGCCGTAGGTGCCTCAATGAATGGTCTTAGGCCAATCGTAGAATTTATGACATGGAACTTTGCTATTCTTGCTGCAGATCAGATCATAAATAGTGCTGCGAAAATGCTTCAAATGTCTGGCGGACAGTACCACTGCCCTATTGTTTTTAGAGGGGGAAATGGTACAGCTGGACAGCTCGCAGCAACACACTCCCAAAGTTTTGAGGCTTTTTATGCCCACGTGCCTGGTTTAAAGGTAATTACACCTTCAAACCCTGCAGATGCCAAAGGCTTGCTTAAATCGGCTATTAGAGATGATGATCCTGTGGTTTTTCTCGAATCAGAGAAAATGTATGGAGACAAGGGAGAAGTTCCCGAAGGAGAGTATTTAATTCCTATTGGAACAGCAAATGTCAAAAGAAAAGGTCAGCACGTTACGGTGGTGTCATTTGGAAAAATAATTAAAATCGCAGAAGAAGTTGCCGATGTATTGGCAAAAGAAAACATTGAAATTGAGATAATTGACTTAAGAACTATACGCCCTATTGACTATAGAACCATTGTTGAATCTATTAAAAAGACCAATAGATGTATCGTAGTTGAAGAATCATGGCCATTGGCCTCTATCTCTTCAGAAATCGCATACCATATTCAACGCTATGCCTTTGATCATCTTGACGCACCTGTTCTTAGGGTAACACAAACGGATACTCCCTTCGCTTTTTCACCTACCCTTATTGAAGCAG
>CAJWAO010000016.1 GCA_913020765.1 uncultured Flavobacteriales bacterium
GCATATTATAGAAACTGAAAACATTAAGAAGCAAGACCAAGAGGTTTCCATAAGATTCGCTCCATTTGTCTTTATCTTTAGCACCCTGGCATTGGGAATGACCATAGGCTATGCCCAAGTCAGCTTAAAACTTTGGGCAATTTTCTCCTTCGGTATTCTAATTACAGCAGTCCTCTGGCAAAAAATAAAGCCAGAAGGAAATGTAAAATATCTCCTTTTTTTTCTTTTTCTTTTTCTTCAGCTTGGTTTTTTTAGTACAAAAACACAACAAAAAATACCACAGGATTTTATTATAAAAGATATATACCAGTTCCAGTGTGAAATCGTTGAGCTTGACAGAGGAGATAAAAATTGGAATAAAGGCATTGCGGAAATACAACAAATATTTACGCAGGATCAAAACTCAATAATTTTAAAAGAAAAGCTACTTATTTACACGGATAAAAAAACAAGTGGCAAACTTGGCCCCGGAGATATTGTGCTTATTGAAAGTCAAATTCAAAAAATACAAAACAAAGGAAATCCTGGCGAATTTGATGCTTCATATTATTGGAAGTCCAAAAGCGTCAACTATATGACATTTTTCACTGAATCAGATTATGTGCAAATAAAAGATGCAAAAATTAAAATCAAAAATGCTCTCAAAAGTGGCATCATAAAAAGTTTAAAAAAAAATGTCGCACCTGAACATCTTGGGATCGTTAAAGCTTTATTTCTTGGTGATAAATCATCTCTGGAGCAAGAAATGAGGCAGTCGTTTAGTGCTGCAGGCGCTATGCATCTATTGGCTATATCAGGATTACATATCGGTCTATTCATTTGGATTATCTATGGTGTTTTTAGATTCTTTTCAAGATTAATCCGGAGAAACACAGCCCTCCTGTTTGCTTTCATATTTATTTGGCTTTATGCATATCTCATTGACTTTCCTCCAAGTGTTCTAAGATCCGTACTGATGTTTTCAATTCTCAGTCTAGGTTATTTTACCCGAGGGATTAAAAACCAGCTAAACATTCTGTTTTTCTCAGCCACTGTATTACTTTTATTACATCCCGCATATCTTCTTGACATCGGTTACCAGCTATCTTACGCGGCAATGCTTGGTATTATACTATGCTACAATGCTCTTTCAAGCAACATAAGGTTTAAAAAAAAGCCCCTCACTTTCTTATGGAATGCGACAGCACTTTGTCTTTCGGCGCAGTTGTTTACATTTCCCATATGCCTATATTATTTTCATCAATTTCCGAATTACTTTATATTGTCAAATCTTGGAATTGTAACTCTTGCTGGAATAATTGTAGGTTTAGGAGGGGCTGTAATTATCTTTTCACAGCTCGCATTTCTAGCTGAAAAAATCGCCTTTTTACTCTCAGTATTGCTCTCTTTACTTATTACATTTATTCAGTGGATTGAAAACCTTCCAGGTTCTATCGCACAAGGATTTATATTTCACGAAATTGAACTAATATTACTATTCACATGCTGTGCTCTGGTTTATTGGAGCCTTATCAATAAAAAACATAGATTAATTTCAGGCATATTCGGAATATGCGCCTGTGTAATCATTGCAAGTAACCACTACAGACAACTCTCAAGCAAACATCTTGTTTTGTTTAATACAAATAGATTTTCATGCGCACTTCATATGAGTAATATCACCTACTTTTTACATGATAATTTAGCACCAAAAAATTATAAACAATTACTTTCTAACTATAATAAGTGCTATCCCGGTGAGACAGAGGTCATAAATTTAAAAAATCAAATCATTACGATTAGCTCACCTTTTTGTAAACTGAATTTTTCATGGAAAGAAAATAATTTAATCATGTGCCTGAATGATACGAACTATAATATTTGCTATTCTCAAAAAGGAATTTTGAAATTCGAAAATAAAAAAATAGGCTTGGCTTGGATTGAAGGCACAAAAATTAGACTAAATAAAGCTTATTTTTTCCATTTTTAAAGTCTATTGATAGCATAGTTTTATCTTTACAAAAAAATGAGTGCATGAAGACAATCTGCCCTGAAGAATGTAAGCGAAAAATGCAGGATGACCCCTCTATTAAGGTAATTGATATTCGTGAAGCATTTGAATATGAATTTTGCAACCTCGGTAACGATCACATTCCTATGCAGGATTTCTTAGATAATGCAGATAGCCTAGATGAAACCCAAACCTATGTTTTAATGTGTAAGTCAGGCAACCGAGCTTTGGCACTTGCCAATCTACTAACATGCGAGAAAGGGCTTAACAATATCCTTGTTATGGAAGGTGGTATCATGGGTTGGAGAGAGAAAAACGATCCGAGTCTAAATATAGAATAGATGAACATTATTCAGCAGCTCATTGACTTTATCCTTCATTTGGACGCCCACCTTTTTTCATTAATCACAGATTATGGCAACTGGATTTACCTCATTCTTTTTATGATTGTTTTCGTAGAAACCGGACTGGTTGTTATGCCATTATTGCCCGGAGACTCCCTGTTGTTTGCGGCGGGTACTTTTTGTGCTGGCGTTGTGCAGCATGGTCAAACAGCTGAGCTCAATCTTTGGATTATAATCCCGCTCCTTTGTACAGCCGCTTTTATTGGTGACAATCTGAATTACTACATCGGTAAAAATATTGGTCTCAAGGTCATGCAGTGGAAAATAAAAGAACGGCAAATTGTTAAGCAATCCTACATCGATAAAACGCAAGCTTTCTATGACAAGCACGGACCCAAAACGATAATTCTTGCCCGCTATGTTCCCATTGTCCGAACCTTTGCTCCATTTGTAGCGGGCGTGGGAGAAATGAAATACTTCAAATTCATAAAATACAGCGTTATTGGCGGTATTACGTGGGTCTTTGCTTTAACTTTATTGGGTTACTTCTTTGGCAATCTGCCAATCGTGCAACGCAACTTTGAAACTGTGATATTCGGTATCATTGGCCTCTCCCTCCTACCCATGCTCATCGAATTTATCAAAGCCAAAGTAGGCAATCGCAAATAAATTTATCCTAAAAATTATGCATGCATAATACTTTTTTTAGTACATTTATCTCCCATAAAATGATTACATAATGAGCAACACAGCATACATAGTAGCAGCCTCTCGTTCGGCAGTAGGAAAATCAAAAAAAGGCGGATTCCGATTTACGCGGCCTGATGACATAGCAAAGGGAGTCATCCATCACATGCTCAATGATCTTCCAGAATTTGACCATGAAAAAATAAGTGATGTAATTGTTGGAAATGCTGATCCTGAAGCAGAACATGGCTTAAACATGGCCAGAATGATTTCACTGATGTCTTTGAACTCAGTAAAAGTTCCTGGGGTTACCGTAAACAGGTATTGCGCATCAGGTATTGAAACCATCGCCATGGCCGCAGCTAAAATTCAAAGTGGCATGGCAGAATGTATTATTGCCGGCGGAGCGCAATCCATGTCATTTGTTCCAATGGGAGGATGGCGTATTGTTCCCCATGCAAAAGTAGGTAAGTCAAATCCGAATTGGTATTGGGGAATGGGATTGACTGCTGAGGAGGTTGCCAAAAAGTATAACATAAAGAGAGAAGATCAAGATTTGTTTTCTGTATCGTCACATACAAAGGCGCTAGCAGCACTCAAAAACAATACGTTTAAAGGGGAAATAGCACCCATTGAAGTTGAACATGTTTACCTTGATCAAGACGAAAAAAGACAGGTTAAAAAATATACTGTAGATACTGATGAAGGTCCGAGACCGGGTACAAATATCAAGGCCTTATCCAGACTCAAACCTGTTTTTGCGCAAGGAGGTTCTGTCACAGCTGGTAATTCGTCACAAACTTCTGATGGTGCTGCGTTTGTGATGGTAATGTCTGAAAATATGGTGAAAGAGCTGAATGTTGAGCCCATCGCAAGGTTGGTATCATACCAAGTGGTTGGTGTCGAACCTAAAATTATGGGAATCGGACCTGTAGATGCCATTCCTCGCGCCATATCTAAAGCAGGGCTCAAGCTCAATGATATCGGCTTAATTGAATTAAATGAAGCCTTCGCATCTCAAGCCGTGGCTGTAATCAAGGAAGCAAAACTAAATCCAGAAATCGTCAATGTCAACGGAGGCGCAATCGCATTGGGACACCCTCTAGGGTGCACTGGAGCAAAGTTAACCGTTCAGTTGATCAACGAAATGAGAAGGCGGAATCAAAAATACGGAATGGTTACAATGTGTGTCGGTGCTGGACAAGGTGCCGCTGGCGTAATAGAACTTCTAAAATAATTCCTGAAATTCTTTTTTGACTATTTTGACTGCTATGCTTGTTGGAAACTCTTCAAGCTGGGCAATGATTTCAAATATTTTTTCTGAAAGATCCGTGCTTGTGGACTTTTCATTCATCTGACTACCTGCCATATGAATAAGTTTAATGACTTCATCTTTAGAATTTCTGATAATCTCCCAAGTGCCTGCAGTGATAAAAATCTGTTGGGCAAGATTATGCTCAAACTCGCTACGGACAGTCTTGACAAGTTCAGCTTGAAAAAGTGTAGCGTTCAATTTTGGGTTATGAGCCCGCATAATTAAACTATTGGGGTGAATTCGCTCCAAAAGCAAAACCGATCTCTGATAAGCATCTAACCTACTCGGCAAAAAGAATTCTTGTCTTTGCTTATGTAACTCGGATCGAAGTTTTATGACCTCCTTATCTGTCTGCTTTTTCAGAAAACGAAATACGATTAGAACAAGTGCGCCAAAGCTAACAAGCGTAATAAAAAGAAAAATCCAAACTTCCATATTCTATGTTTACAAATATACTTACCTTTTCACATTAACGTTAAAAGACAAATAAAGATACATTTGTAATCATCTTATTTAATATGTCTAAAATATGACACCTGCGCTAATTGTTACCATTTTGGTTCTTTATTTTGGACTCCTCGTAGCGATTTCTTTTTTTACATCGCAAGCCAAAGGAAATGATGGCTTTTTTGTAGGAGAACGTCAATCTCCATGGTATCTTGTCGCGTTTGGGATGATCGGTGCATCTTTAAGTGGCGTTACTTTCTTGTCCGTTCCTGGATGGGTTGGAAATTCAAGCAACCAATTCAGCTATATGCAGGCAGTATTAGGCTATTTTATAGGTTATCTCATCATTACTTATATTCTTATGCCTCTTTACTACAAAATGAACGTAGTTTCCATTTACGAATATCTGAAGGAACGATTTGGATTTTTAAGCCATAAAACTGGTGCTGTTCTTTTTATATTGTCAAGAGTCATAGGGGCCTCCGTGAGACTCATGCTCGTTGCTGAAGTTTTACAGAGTATTTTATTTGACGATTGGGGTATTCCATTTGAGCTAACGGTTACGATATGTATATTGCTGATTTGGTTATATACGAATCGTGGTGGCATTAAAACAATCGTTTGGACAGATACCTTACAGACCGCATTCATGCTTTTTTCAGTTGGGCTTACCGTTTATTTCATCGCCAATGCACTTCCTAATACAGAAGACATTGGAATAATAGAGCAAGTCACAAATGGTCCTTATGGACAGATTTTTTTCTTTGAAGACTTTTATGGTTCTAATCACTTCTTAAAACACTTCTTCGGGGGCGTATTCATTGCTATTGGAATGACCGGACTAGACCAAGACATGATGCAGAAGAACTTGAGCTGTAAAAGCTTAAATGATGCCCAAAAAAATATGATGAGTATGGCAAGTGTTTTAATTGTTGTCAATCTTGTTTTTTTATTCTTAGGTGCTTTGTTGTATATGTATGCATCAGTCTATTCAATTCCCTTTGAAAAACCTGACATGCTTTTCTCTGCAATTGCAATGGATAATAACACACCGGTATTCATAGGGATATTGTTCCTTCTTGGGCTAATTGCTGCTGCTTATTCAAGTGCAGACTCGGCGCTAACATCGTTGACCACATCTATTTTTGTCGACCTAATTCCAGAAAAAAGAAAAACAGATGACAATAAAGTTCATTTACGCAAACGAATTCATGTTGCCGTGTCGTTGTTAATAATTATTGTTGTTCTGATCCTACATCATTTCACCGATGATTCTGCCATTGGATTACTGATGAAATTTGCTGGTTTTACCTACGGCCCTCTGATTGGTGTGTTTTTCTTTGGTATCCTCACTAAACAAGCTTTAAACGACAGAGCTATTCCATTAACGAGTATGATATCGATAAGCTTTACATTTCTTCTTTGGTACTATTCAAAAGGAGCTCCTGGAGTTGAAAAGGGAGCACCCGGAATATTGGGTGAATACGCATTTGGTTTTGAACTAATCATTTTAAATGCCTTTCTTACCTTTATATTATTATTTATTGCATCAAAAGCGCAATCAATTCTAAAAAAATGAAATTTAACTTAAGTGATTTTGGGAAACATAAAAACTTTGCACCGCTCAGTTTAACCAAGCCTATTGGATGCATTCGTATGGGGATCTTCACAAATGTTGAAAGATACCTGTCCTATTTACCCGAGGCGCATATCGGCTATGAGACTGAAGATTATCTTACTCATAAATACCCAAGGTTAGACTGTGATTTAACTGTAAACGCTTGCGTTATACCAAATCCTGAGTTTATAGCTGCTCTTTTGCACCTCGAAGAAAACCAAAGTTTATATGATGAAGATAGATTGCTTGCTCAGAAAGGAAATGGAGCTGAGCCGATTAAATTCATAGGAACTAAATTAATTATCCTCGAAGAACGATGGGATATATTTCAAAAAAATGCTGCCGCACTCGACTTGGATTTTAATCAGGTGACTGATGGTCGAAAAACCCAAGCACTTTCTCCCTCAAACCTTTTGATAGGGCCGAAAAGCAAACTATTTATTGAGCAAGGAGCGATGATTGAAGGATGCACACTTAATACAAATGATGGTCCGATATACATCGGAAAAGGTGCGGAAATCATGGAAGGAAGTCTTGTTCGGGGCGGTCTTGCCCTGTGTAACGAGGCAACGATTAAAATGGGTACCAAAATATATGGCGCAACAACCATAGGCCCTCATTGTAAAGTCGGTGGCGAAGTAAATAATGTCATTTTTCAAGCATACTCCAACAAAGGACACGATGGTTTTTTAGGAAACTCCTTAATTGGTGAGTGGTGTAATCTTGGGGCAGACACCAATACCTCTAATCTAAAAAACAATTATTCCAATGTGAGAACCTACTCCTACTCGATGGCTGAAGAAGTTCAAACAGATTTACAATTTATCGGTTTGAGCATGGGAGACTATTCTAAATGCGCGATCAATACAATGTTCAATACTGCGAGTGTTGTCGGTGTTTCCTGCAATATTTTCACACACAGCTTTCCTCATAAATATATTCCAAGTTTTTCGTGGGTTCAAGGAGAAACATATACTTTAAATAAATTAGACAAAGCACTGCTTTCCGCAAACAACATGATGCATAGAAGACAGCTATCACTAAGTAAAGAAGATGAAGCCATTCTTCAACATATAGCGAATGAACGGTATTAAATCCGACATTTTTTCCTAATCATATATTTTGGCACGCAGATTGAACCTAAAGAAACGCAGACCTGTTTTAATTAAATCTGCAACATTTGACAAGAATCAATGACATTATGTCATAAAGAATGTATATGAACGACTTATTTGACCCCTCCTTACTAAACTTATCTGACTTAGAATCTGACGCCGAATTCATTCCATTAACGACGGCCGAAGAGGAAGAGACTGTCAACAATCAAGACTTTCCGGATAATTTAGCCATCCTACCCTTACGGAATAATGTTTTATTTCCGGGCGTTGTCATTCCCATTACCGTAGGCAGAGACAAATCGATAAAACTTATTCAAGAGGCAAATAAGGGAAATAAAATCATTGGTGTTGTTTCGCAGAAGGCACAAGAGGAGGAATCTCCCGGATTTGACGACTTGCATATGGTCGGAACTGTTGCTCAAATTGTAAGGTTGCTAAAAATGCCAGATGGTAGCTCGACAGTAATCATTCAGGGAAAGCGTCGGTTCAGGATGATTGAGATGACACAAATAGATCCTTTCATGCGCGCATCCGTGGAAATATTAAATGAACAAAAATTTGATACTGCAAATAAAGAATTAAATATGATGTTTAAAAACATCAAGGACCTCGCACTTCAAATTATCAAAGATAGCCCCAATATTCCGTCTGAGGCACAGTTTGCAATCAAGAATATTGACAGCCCGACATTTCTTGTGAATTTCATATCCTCGAATATGAATGCTGATGTTTCTAAAAAGCAAGAAATGTTAGAAGAAATGGATATTAAAAGCAGGGTAATGAAAGTATTAGAACACTTGTCTATGGAGTCTCAAATGCTTGAAATGCGCAATGAAATCCACAATAAGGTCCGCAAAGACCTTGACAAACAGCAACGTGAATACTTTCTCCATCAGCAAATGAGAACCATTCAAGACGAGTTAGGGGACAACCCGCAAGAACAAGATATACGTGACTTTAAAGAACGTGCAAAAACTAAAAAATGGTCAAAGGAGGTTGGTAGTTTGTTCAAAAAAGAGCTGGATAAGCTCCAAAGAATGAATCCACAAGGTGCCGAATATACTGTGCAATTGAATTACATTGACACTATGATTGAGCTGCCGTGGAATGAGTATTCTAAGGATAACCTCGATCTCAAGCGTTCGAGACGAATATTAGAAAGAGATCATTTTGGACTAGAGAAAGTAAAAGAAAGAATTATGGAGTACCTAGCGGTACTAAAAATAAAGGGGAACATGAAATCACCGATACTCTGCTTTTATGGTCCTCCGGGAGTTGGGAAAACTTCTCTTGGAAAATCAATCGCTGAGGCATTGGGTAGAAAATATGTTCGAATGTCACTCGGTGGATTACATGATGAGTCAGAAATTAGAGGACATCGAAAAACTTACATCGGAGCAATGCCTGGAAGAATCATTCAAAACTTAAAAAAAGCAGAAACTGCAAATCCTGTTTTTGTACTTGATGAGATTGATAAACTAGGACGAAGTAACCATGGCGACCCTTCCTCTGCCCTTCTTGAGGTTCTTGACCCTGAGCAAAACAATGCTTTTTACGACAATTATATAGAGACAGAATTCGACCTATCAAAAGTTCTTTTTATTGCGACTTCAAATTCACTGTCCACGATACAGGGACCACTGAGGGACAGAATGGAAATTATAGAGGTCAATGGGTATACCCTAGAGGAAAAAGTGGAAATTGCAGCAAGGCACCTAATTCCTAAACAGATAAAGGAGCACGGAATCGAAAAAGTAAATATTGGCTTTAGCAAACAAATCCTCCGAAAAATCATTGAAGAATACACGAATGAATCCGGTGTCCGAGGTCTAGATAAGGTCATTGCCAAACTTGTAAGAAACAGAACGAGACAAATTGCAATGGAAGAAAGTTTTGAGGCAAAACTGAGTGATGAGGATTTGTTTACAATATTAGGTTCCGGTCGTTCAAAAGTGAAATCAATTGACCACAATACATATGGAGTGGTCACGGGGTTGGCGTGGACAAGTATTGGTGGAGATGTTTTGTTTATTGAATCCTCAATCACAAAAGGAAAAGGCAAGCTGACCCTCACAGGTAATCTTGGGGACGTCATGAAAGAATCTGCAATTATTGCTCTAGAATATTTAAAAGCCCACGCAGAGATGATTGATGCAAAGCAGGAGGCATTCGACGCTCACAATGTTCACATCCACGTACCAGAGGGGGCAACACCCAAAGATGGTCCGAGTGCAGGAATCACGATGCTCACGTCACTAGCTTCGATTTTTAGTAAGCGAAAGGTGAAAAAAAATCTTGCCATGACAGGAGAGATAACGCTCCGCGGTGACGTACTTCCCGTTGGGGGAATTAAAGAAAAGATTCTTGCTGCAAAAAGAAGTGGTGTCAAAGAAATCATTCTGTGCTCAAGAAACAAACAGGATGTCGATGAAATAAAAGAGAGCTACCTCAAAGGACTCACTTTCCATTATGTAGATAAAATGCATGAGGTCATTCAGCTCGCCTTGATGAAAAAGCGATAATCATAGGCGCCTACTTCCCTTCTGCTCTGATAACTATGAGGAGCGTATGAAGCATAATTTTAAGGTCCAGAGAAATACTACGGTTTTTCAAATACAACAGATCAAATTTCATTCGCTGTAACATCTGGTCAACGTTTTCTGCGTAACCGAACTTGACCTGGCCCCAAGATGTAATTCCCGGTCGAACCTTTGTAAGCTGATTATATTGTGGTTCAATTTTAGCAATTTGATCTATATAAAACTTCCGCTCAGGGCGTGGACCAACAATGGACATGTGCCCCAATAAAACGTTAAAAAATTGTGGAAATTCATCGAGTCGTGTCTTTCGCATGAAGCTACCGATTCTAGTAATCCTCGGGTCATTCTCTGAAGAAAGCTGAGGTCCATTTTTTTCGGAATTCACATACATTGTCCGAAATTTAAATATTTTAAAAACACGTCCGTCTTTTCCAATTCTTTCTTGCAAAAATAAAATTGGTCCCGGAGAAGAAATCTTCACGGCGATGGCAGAAAACAAATAAAAGGGTATCAAGAAAATAACGGCAGTAAAGCTCATGGAAAAGTCAATTATTCTTTTCAATACTTTTTGCCAAAATGGCATGGCGTCTGATTGCACATCTAAAAGTAAAGCTCCGTATATGTTGGTCATTTTTACACTTCCTGAGAGTATGACGTAGGTATCAGGAAGTGTTTTTATACGAGCTACACCATTATCGATTTTTAGCAAAATATGCATGAGCTTATTATGCTCTGAGCTTTCCACAGCGATGATATACTCATCTATCTCTATGCCTTTTGAAATCTCTTCTAAATCATCAAAATGACCCAAATAAGGAAGCTTTCCATCGAGCTGACGATCATTTCCGTTCATATTTACATAGCCTAAAAAAGTGTTGACATTTTTCTCATTTTTATTGATCTCATTTAGAATGTCAACTGCTTTTTCTGTACCACCAATAATGACCGTTTTAAAGCCGTTATTTGGCTTTCTAATCGTATGAACTAGCCATGTATTTATAAGTAATCTCGGTGTAAAAGTAGTTACAAAATGTACCACAAATAGAATAAGTAAATTCCAGTAATAGCCCTCATATGAACGAACCTGGTCATCAAGTATAATCGAAAAGAAAATAATAAGCGAACCAATCACACTTATACTAAAGGTAAGATTTAGAAGCTTTAACCGGAACATTCTTCTTATCTCAATATAGGTGCCTTGTACAAAATAAAGAGCCATCCAGAACAAGGGAATCAATCCAATTCCTAGCCAAAAGTTGATGTCCATATCAAAGGCTTGATCTTCAATTAAGGTTTTTCTAAAAAAGAAAAAAAGAGCCCAAGAGAAAAGGGCCGATAGATAATCAGAAATCAGAAAAAGACTCAGCCAAGGACTATTTTTATTCATTAAAACCAAATGACTTTTATGTTATCCAAGCAAATCACACCCTCTGTATCATCAGCATCCAAATTTGCTTGGAAGGATTGAAGAAAAGTAGATTGATTGGGAGATGCTGTTACTAATTCTCTTAGCTCAATGTATATCTTTTTCCAAATTACACTCTCTGGCGACTGCGCATTCATACGGATATTTACATTGTTGGCCTCTCCTGACGGAGACAAGGAAAATAAACCTTGATACACATCGTTGGTATTGTAGTAGTCAATTTCCAGGTAGCTGTCTACACCCTTCGGAATCAACAATTGGTCAAGCGTATAGGCAACCCATGTCGAGTCGCTTTCAGTCAGTGCTACTTTACCGTAGTAATTGCCATTAAAAGAATTTAAAGCCTCATTTGAAAGGACAATATTTGCTAGAGACGTATTTGGGTCATTTTCAATAGATATATTAATATCTTCAAAATCCTCTATCCAAAAATTTGCATTTGATTTATAGCTTGTAACTGGAGAAATCACAACAGTATCATTTTGTATAAGATTCACGGTCTCTATGTAATAATTTGTAAAGGGATATACTTTTTTAGTGGCAGAAATACCATTATTGATAACAACTGGATCCAATCTAACCACGCTTTCCCCTGAGGTGAGTATAGGAATGCGAAAAGGCGTCTCAAAAATACCTATGAGCTCATCATTCACATACACCTTGGCATTCGTGATTTTTTCGGTAAGCTCTCCCTCCTCCCCGGAAAGTGCAACATTTGCAAGCAAATCCCAATCATTGACCCGCAACCATGCAGGATCAGGATTATTTTTCACACAAGAAAATAAAAGGGATGAACCAATAAAGACTAAAACTATAAAACGCACTAAATTCACAACGATTGGATTAGAATAATATTGCAATTATTTTAAGTAAACTTTTGACATTTCCTCTAAAATTCGATGTGCTAATTCCATCGCTGTAACCCCATCATCAATAGATACTGGCGGCTGATTATGGTCTAAAATACAATTGTGAAAACAAATTAGCTCCTCTTGAATTGCATTTGTAGGTACTATTTCTGGTTTATCGATTAAAATTTTCTTCTTTGGTTTGTTTTCTCCTAAATCTAAAATTAGGTCAAAAGGGTCGGTTTCGCCTTTGACATCTTCCATTTCAAAAACTTCTGCATCCTTATTTAGAAAATCAACACTGATATAGGCATCTCGCTGAAAAAATCGCGTTTTGCGCATATTTTTCAAAGAAATCCGGGATGCTGTAATATTTGCAACACATCCATTATCAAACTCAACTCGTGCATTGGCAATGTCATGTGAGTCACTAATCACTGAAACACCAGAGGCAGAAACCTTTTTCACATTGGAATTTACGACACTTAAAATGATGTCTAAATCGTGTATCATCAAATCCAATACAACAGGTACATCAGTCCCTCGCGGGTTAAATTGAGCCAAACGATGGGTTTCAATAAACATAGGATGGTCTATATAATTTCTTGCAGCAATAAAACCAGGGTTAAAGCGTTCAACATGCCCTACTTGTGCAATCACATCTGCCTCTTGAACTAGTTTTTGTAGCTTCTTTGCCTCATCAATAGTCTCGGTCAGTGGCTTTTCAATAAAAACATGTTTTCTAGCTTGAATTGCAATTTTAGCAACCTCAAAATGAGACAAAGTGGCCGTTATCACCGCCAAACAATCTACCTTATCGATTAAGCTTTGTACCGTTTCAAATGATGTTACCCCAAAAGCGGCCTCTACCTCCTTTGTTAAGGTCTCATTAGGATCATAAAAACCAACCAATTCATATATTGATGAAAGTTCTTTTAATATTTTAATATGAATCTTCCCTAGATGTCCTGCTCCAGCTACTCCTATTTTTAACATACTTAACTTTTATACATTTCGCTACGATTCGAAACCAATGAACTGAGGATAGAATAAAAAAAGCCATTAGGAATCTAATGGCTTTACTGATATAGTCTTTAATTTATTTTTTCACTGAATCGACTACAGCTTTGAAAGCATCAGGATGGTTCATAGCTAAATCGGCTAGAACCTTTCGATTCAACTCAATTCCACTTTTATTCACTGCACCCATGAACTGAGAGTAACTCATCCCATGAAGTCTTGCACCAGCGTTAATACGCGTAATCCATAGTGAACGGAAATTTCTTTTCTTTTGCTTACGACCTGTGTAAGCATACAACATCCCTTTTTCAATGGCGTTTTTTGCTACGGTCCATACATTTTTACGTCTCCCAAAGTATCCTTTGGAAAGCTTCATCATGTTTTTTCTCTTTGCTCTTGAAGCTACGTGATTTACTGATCTTGGCATATTTTCTATTTTTTTAATAAAGAGTGCAACATTGTTTCAGTTGACTTAGTTACTCGTTACTTGGTTTATAATAAAGAACCTTTTATTTCATACACAATTGCAATTTGACATTCGAAAGATCGGCATCGTGTACCAGTCCCGAATGCGTCAAATTACGCTTACGCTTTTTGGCCTTTTTCGTTAAAATGTGGCTTTTGAAAGCGTGCTTACGCTTAATCTTGCCACTACCAGTGATTGTGAATCTCTTCTTCGCACTGGATTTTGTCTTCATTTTAGGCATTTTTCTGTTTTTTAAAGATGAACACTATATCAGTTTTTTTATTTCTTTTTTGGGTTGATCATTAAAATCATCTTCTTCCCTTCTAATTTTGGAAGCTGCTCAACCACTCCATAATCTTCTAATTCTTGTGCAAAACGAAGAAGTAAAATCTCACCTCTGTCTTTAAACACTATCGTTCTTCCCCTAAAGAAAACAAAGGCCTTTACTTTGCTTCCGTCCGTTAAGAACTTTTTGGCATGTGCTAACTTGAAATTAAAATCATGGTCATCCGTATTGGGACCAAATCTAATTTCTTTCACAACTACCTTGCTCTGTTTGGCTTTTAACTCTTTTTGCTTTCTCTTTTGATTGTAAAGGAACTTCTTATAGTCCATAATTTTACAAACCGGAGGAACTGCTTTGGGTGAAATCTCCACCAAGTCCAAACCTTCTGCTTCTGCCATTTCAATGGCCTTAGACGTCGAAACAACAATAGGAGCGCTGCCTTCAACAACCAACCTCACTTCTGTAGCAAGGATTTTTTGGTTTATTTTGTGTTGTGCTGTCTCTTCTCTTCTAACATAAGGACGCCTCGGAGTTCTTCTCATTCAAATATTAATCGTTTATTGCCAATTCTTTTTTTACTAATTCTTGTACAAATTCTGCAAATTTATCCACACCCATAGAACCTAAATCACCTCGTCCCCGTTGACGAACAGCGACTGTATTAGCCTCATATTCTTTCTCACCTATTACAAGCATAAATGGTCTTTTTGCCAATTCTGCATCTCTTATTTTCTTACCTATTTTCTCATTTCGGTCGTCAATAAGACCGCGAATATCGTAATTATTTAGCAAATCTGAAACTTTTTGAGCATACTCGTTAAATTTCTCAGATATCGGAAGAAGAACAAATTGATGGGTTGTGAGCCACAATGGAAAGTCTCCACCACAATGCTCAATAAGCACGGCAACAAATCTTTCCATAGAACCAAATGGCGCCCTATGGATCATCACAGGTCGATGCTTTAAATTGTCACTACCAACATATTCTAGCTCAAAACGCTCTGGGAGGTTGTAATCGACTTGTATTGTACCTAGCTGCCATTCTCTTCCAAGCGCATCTTTAACCATGAAGTCCAACTTAGGTCCATAAAAGGCAGCCTCACCATATTCAACAACAGTATTCAAGTCCTTTTCGGACGCAGCCTCTATAATTGCCTGCTCGGCCCTTGCCCAATTTTCATCCGAACCGATGTATTTTGTTTTATTCTTGGGGTCACGCAATGAAATCTGCGCCTTAAAATTGGTAAAATCTAATGTCTTAAGTACATACAACACGATATCAATAACATCTTTGAACTCCTGCTTAACCTGCTCTTGAGTACAAAATATATGGGCATCATCTTGCGTAAAACCTCGAACACGTGTCAATCCATGTAACTCACCGGACTGCTCATACCTATATACGGTTCCAAATTCAGCATATCTTGTTGGTAAATCTTTATACGATTTTGGACTTGACTTGAAAATTTCACAATGATGAGGGCAATTCATTGGTTTTAAATAAAATTCCTCATTGGGATCAGGTGTACGAATCGGCTGAAAAGAATCTTCACCGTACTTTTCATAATGCCCTGAACAAACATATAAATCTTTATTTCCTATATGAGGCGTAATTACCTGCTCATAACCCGCTCTTTTCTGAGCATGCTTTAAAAAATTTTCCAATCGCTCTCTTAATGCCGTACCGTTTGGAAGCCAAAGGGGCAGACCTTGACCTACCTTCTGGGAAAAAGTAAACAATCCAAGCTCTTTACCTAGTTTTCTATGGTCTCGCTTCTTTGCCTCTTCGAGCATCTCCATGTACTGGTTGAGCTCGGCGTTCTTCGGAAATGTAATACCGTAAATACGTGTCAGCTGTTTGTTTTTTTCATCTCCTCTCCAGTATGCTCCGGCAACTGCTGTAAGTTTTACTGCCTTTATAAATCCGGTATTAGGAATATGAGGACCTCTACATAAATCAGTAAACTCACCTTGCGTATAGAAAGTGATGGCCCCGTCTTCTAAACCTTCCAAAAGTTCCAGTTTGTAAGGGTCCTCCTTCGTTTTAAAATATGCTACAGCATCCTGTTTTGAAACCTCTTTTCGGATATATTTATTCTTTGCCTTGGCAAGCGCTTTCATTTTCGATTCAATCTTTTGTAAATCATTTTCAGAGAATGATTCGCCCATAAAGTCAATATCATAATAAAAGCCTTTTTCAATAGGAGGGCCTATTGCAAACTTGGCATTGGGATAATAAAACTGTATTGCTTCTGCCATCAAGTGAGCAGAAGAGTGCCACATCGTTGATTTTCCATCTTCATCATTCCAAGTCAATAACTTCACAGATGCTGATGTCTCAATAGGTAAATACGCATCCACAATAGATCCATCCACCTCCGCTGCAAGAACATTTCTTGCTAGACCCTCAGATATCGAAAGGGCGAGATCCATGGCGGTACTGCTTTTTTGAACTTGCTTTATTGTTCCGTCTGGAAGCGTTATGTCAATCATTAGTGGAAATTTGAGCAAAGATAAACAAACAGTAGGTAATCTAAGAATAGAATTCTAACTTTTGTTCTCGATTCGATATAGACTCTTTTGAATGGCCAAAAGAGAATCGGAAATTTGACCTTCCCCAAAAGCCAAAGACGGTAAATCCATAGAAATATAACAGCGGAATCTCCATATTTCCAATACCTCATTTATGGACACTTCGTAAGGTTCATAAAAAGCATTGGTAGATGACAATAGAAACGCTTTATTTTTTTTAAGGTTATTTTCAAGGATTTTGAAAACAATGCCATTGTCTTTTGTGACTACAATACATGGTGTATCATTAGGTATGGCCGTCCAATCTTCGATGAATTCCGCAACAACATAAGAACCATCAGCGACAGGTGGCATCGAATCTCCTGAAATAGCAAAAGTGCGGTGCTTTCTGTTTTTAGAAAGAAAAGGTAAACGAATAGTAGGTAGCTCTTTAATAAATTCAGGGTCAGCATAACCGGCAGCGTAACCTGCCTCTGCTTTGGCTGGAACCATCTCAATCAGTTCTTCATTGTCATCGGTAACCTGAGAGGTTAAAATACGCAGTCCTGAGCCCTTTGCTGTTTGTTTCCAAGCCCCATGAATATCGTTCCATTGCTTTTCAGTGTATGTAGAAAAATCATTTCTCAAAAGAACATCCGTAGCTATATTGTAATAATCGCAGATTTTTGTAATAATATCTATACTTGGCTGGGCAACAGCATTTTCATAACCACTATACGTTGACCTATTTAAATCTAGCGCTTTTGACACTTCATCTTGTGACTTTACAAATTGTTTTCGTAAAAGCTTTAGGTTTTTGCCAATCATGATATTTTTTTTTAATGTAAAGGTATAAAATAATTAATAACTACGCATTAATATTGATTAGAATTTAATCTTATTGGGCTACGAATCTATATTTAATGATACCTGATTGGGTATGAGTTGCAACAGAGGAATAATTAAATCGTGATTTCTTGGCATATTCTACCGCTTTTTTTAGCATACAATCCGACGCTCCATTTGACAATGTGGCATTTACTTGAGCATGCACCACATTTCCATTCCTATTCACTTTTATTTGAACCACAACTAGACCATTCGAGTTTTTACCACAGGTGTATCCCGGATTCCTAACATACCAATTATCGTTCTTAAAAGCTTTTCTGCCCGACAATTCAAACTCTACCATAACATTACCCGAAAACTGATTCTGTGATACATCTTTCATACTAGATTTTGACTCAGCTTCTCTTGCCAACTGCTCAAGACGAGCATTATGTTCATCTTGAAGTTGATTACGCCGCTCTTGCTCACCTGTGCTCTCGAAAAGTTGGCGTTCTATTTCTTTGGCATTTTGCTCAGGATCCCCTTCATAGACACTCTCAGACCAATCATCCGATGAAGAAGACCTTTGATCGTTTGTATTTCGAGAGACAGAAGAAACCTCACCACCGGAAAAATTTTCGCTCTCAATATTATTTGCGGTCAATTCAATATCCTCTTGGACTATTTCAGAGTAAGTATCAAAGGACTTTATCTGCCTGTAATCGGGAAATGAAGAAATTTGCAGGTACATAAAAACGAACAAATAAACACCGAGACATGCGAGCAATGCCAATAAAACGTGTTCAGGTTTGTCCTTATTTAAAAACATGATTACTGCATGATTAATTTACCATCTGAAAGTCTAAAATACCCTATTTTATTTTTAATTTTTACCAATAAATGGTTCTTTGATAAACGTTTAACACTGGTAAAGCCCTTTGTTGACACTAGCGCACCAGCACTATTCATGATATAATGCAAATCTTCTCCACAACCAACAGTCACAAAATAGTTTTTAAACTTTTTTATTGACCTATATACGGGAGGAAATAATGAATTCAGCTGGGCATCCATCATGCCATACTTTCCATTTTCATTATACAAGACAAAACCATCACCCATAGCATCAATAGAGGTGAATACTGAGGGGGTGATACTATCTAAATCGCGACTCATAACAGACCAAGTATTACCTGACCTTACTCCATATGGCCCCTCTAAATAAATGAGCTGCTCGAAGTTCGGAGGAGATTTGTAATTGCCAAGTGTATCAATCACTCCGAAAAGACCATCAGATTTTACAATTGCATATCCTCTATGAAATAAACCAGAATGTATCATGCCTACGAAAGGCTCGAAATTAAAATCGATAACCTCCTGACCTTTACTATTTAAATAACCAACACCAGATTCTTTTTGAGCTAGGGAGTATCCGTCATGTACTGAAGAAATAAATCCATAAATCGAATCAGTCATTATTGTATTCGAATCGCTTATTATCTTTAGCTCATTCTTCAGTTCTGCTACAAATGAATCATCACCGAATTTATAAATTTCTCCATATGAAATAGACATCACCTCTTTTAGCTCACAATTGGAATCGGGTTTGTATAATCCTACTTTCATCCCATCAGCAGCATAGGTAAGGTAATAATTTGAATGCAATAGCTCAAGTTCAGAAGACTCAAAAAACATGGGAGCTGAAGAGTTAATACAATACAATTCTGATTGCTCACCCTGATACAATGAATAATAAAGTGAATCGATATCAATAATCTGCGTATAATTTACGGCGTGACGAATGGAGCCATCTCTATTTAAAAGCCCGAACAATCCATTTGAAGAAACAAGAATCAATGAATTTTCAAGCAATTCAATCTCATCATAAATAAATGGAACAATTTCAACTCCTCTTTTATCGATAACGCCGTATTGCCCATCGATGCCTACCACCGCATAACCTTGACTGAAAAACGTCGGTTCCTCAAACTCATTCCTTGGGGGGATAACCCATTCCCCTACTTCATTTGCATAACCAAATGTGCTTTCAAAAACGGAAGAATCTTGAAAAGGATAAAGCCGCAAATTAGATAGACGAATATCCTCTGCCAATTCCTCCTTATAAGGGTATTCAGGATAACTTCTTGCGAACACATTTAGCAAAGCAGGATGGTAGTAATTTGTTTCCAACTTATAGATGCTTTCCCATGCTCGCCGAATATTTCTATTAGACGGATATTTTTGAATAAAGGAAAGGTATAAGTCTACATCACTTTTATTGAAAAACTGATATAAAGAGTCCTGCATTGGTCCTATAAAACGGTTGTCTGGATGGGCGTCGATAAATGCAGCTAACTCCGCCTCTGTATTTGTCTTGACACCGTTACGTAACTCAAGGCTGTCACGTAATGCATTGAGCTTTGACTTAAATAATGTCTGTGGGTATTTATTCAGAAGCGCTTGTATATCTTCTGTTGATGCGCTTATTTGCGCATTAATGTAAAATAAAGAGTCTCTTTTGTGTATTATTCGAGAAAGGTTTTTGTTCCATGGCTGTGTATGCAGCAGCAAATCAAAACATTGAGGTTCATTTACTAAGTTACAACGTTCATAAAATAGATCACCAAGTATCTCTTTTTGCCGCTCAAGTGATTTTTTAACAATGCCATAGGATGCCAATTTAGAAAGTGATTTCTCAGAAACATCAGCCCATGTATCTTCAGCTATGAGAAGATATTTAAGAGAGGAGTCAATATTCAAATATGATGGCTCAGTGTAACATAAGGATAAACCGAGCGCAGACTGAGCTGGATATCTTTTTATTTTTTTATCAAAGCCCTTTTGAGCAGAGTACAGATCCTTCTTGACCAATTTTGAATAAGATTTATAAACGCTCTGAGATTTCGCACTAAAAAGTACAGTAAACAAAATGAAGTGTAGACAAATAACTTTAACCACAAACAGAAATTATCAAATATTATACCTTAATCACTAAGCTTTTAAATCTTCAGGTATTTGACAGACAGGTATAGGTTCCATCTTATGCTTATTCGAAGCGTTAAATCCTCTGTAAATAGACAATACCTCTTGTTTTCTGGTACTTAAATCAGCTTCATTACCATCGAAACCCATTGCCCATTCAAGTTCTTTATACGTTGCGCCTATTTGATCTTCATCTCTACGACCATCTCCCCACAAACCATCAGTTGGAGCAGCATTTTGAATTCCCTCGATAACGTTTAAGCATTTGCCTAAGGCAAAAACTTCTGTCTTATTCAAATCTGCAATCGGGCTGAGATCAACCCCTCCATCACCATATTTGGTATAAAATCCGATACCAAAATCTTCCACCTTATTTCCTGTTCCCGCAACGAGAAGACCATTTGCCTGAGCAACCGCATACAGGGTCATCATTCGGAGTCTAGCTCGGCTATTAGCCAATGAAAGGCCGTTGGATTCAATATCAAAAGGCATGACGTTCTCAAAAGATTCAAAAACAGAAGATAAATTTAATTCATGGCTTGAAACATTTGAATATCTCTTTTTCAAATTATCGATATGCGCTTCAGCTCGAGCATACTCTTTTTCACTTTGTCTGATAGGCATGTTCAAGACAAGCACTTTCTTGTGTGTTTCTGCGCAAAGAATAGATGTAACAGCAGAGTCTATGCCACCTGAGACACCAATTACGAAACCCTCTGTATTGCTTACATCAGAGTAGGCCTTCAGCCAAGAAACGATATGTGCTTTAACTTTTTCCAATGAACAAAACTTTTAGAATAAAATAGATAGCTTAAAAATCAATTGATTTTGACGTGCAGACGCAGAGTAATAATTGCGCGTTGGAGGCATAACGAATTCGGTACCAATATTGTACATGGTTTTATTGGTATCTTTTCTATTCAGGAAAAAGGGTGTAATACCATAAAAATAGCCTGCCTCAAGCACTAAGCAAGTTGATCCAACAAAATTCCATTCAGCACCTGCACTTAAGCCAATACTACCGTTATAAAGAAACATTTCACCTGGAGATCGCATTAAAGAGGTTGAAAGATTGGTACCGTTTGGAATGCCAAGTGTAGTAGCAAAGCCATCATCAGTAATGTTGTGGGACAACAAGAACGAATTTCGAATACCAAACTTGCCAAAATACCTAAAATCCCCTATGAAATTTGTTCTGAACAACAACATCAAAGGAATCGTTAATTTCGTTGTGGAAACTTTCCTCGAAACAAGTTGCATCGTCTCATAATCATCCTCATTGGCGGCCTCTGCATTCGTTAAAATAACGTCGTCTTGCAAGTAATCAATATAAGTATAAGTTGCTGCTCCAGAGGAATTAGGCTTGTATGAGTTGTTTCCGAAATCAAACTCGATACCAGTTGCAACAGCTAGGTTCTGCGAAGATTTCAGCGCAGAATGTAAATTGAGACCTATACTCAAAATCGAGCCGCCTCCATCTGTTTCAATTTTATTTGAGCTTGGAGATAAAAAATTTGCACCAGCGTTGAAGGTCAAACCGGCCTGTACCGTTTTGTCTTCAGCAGATTGACTAAAAATAAATATTGGTAAAAATAAAACTCCCGAAACAAGTATTGGTAGAATGTTTTTCATGATAGAAACAGTATGATAAATGAGTATTGGTTACTTTTAACAAAAATAAAAATTCTCCCGAGGTAAATAATGAAAAAAAAGATATTTTATTCCTCACTTATCGGCTTAGGATTAATGCTCTTGTGGTTTACTATTAGCCCCTTGAACAAAGCAAAACCCTTGGATGCAAGTGAAGCCAGAATAAAAATGAATTTTGAGCGCATCACCCCCACTGCACTTATACATGCAAAGGTGAATCGCAACCGTCTGTTTAATGAATTTCCTGAAGTAAGCCCCTACCTACTAGAGTTTTGCTACGGTGTAAATTTAAAAACCGATAGCAGTTTATCGAAATCACTAATTGCATTTTGCGAGCAAGATTATATTTCAAAAACCGAAACCGAGCTGGATACGCGATTTTCAGATTTAAAGAACCACAAAAAAAGAATTAGAGGTGGCTTTTCCCGTTTAAAAAATATTTTCGACACCCTACAGACACCGAAAGAAATTGTATTTGCAAACACAAACTTCAACTACAATGCGACCTGCTACTATGAATCAATTCTAGTTGGTCTCGAGAGATATCTTGGCGGTGAGCACAAGCTTATTCTTGAATCGTTAAATCCATCAGACTTCCCTGAATGGATTCGAAATGGCATGAACGAAAAGTTCATGGACAGAGATGTTTTATCGGCTTGGATTTCGACAAGGCTATTTAAAGAAAGTCATGGATACCATATTGAAGAAATGATTCGCTGGGGAAAAATCCACGTTGTCACAGAAATGTGTTTAAGATTGAACAATGAGAATATTCCATCAAGTGAGGTATTGAGATGGTCAAATGAACAATACAAATGGGCTACGAGTAATGAATTGAAATTTTGGAAATACTTAATGGATGAAAATCTATTGTTTGATAGTAATGAAAAAAATAGAGCTTACCTTCTAAACAATGGACCTTACACAATCGGTTTACCAGAGGAAAGTCCAGATAGGATGGGCCAATTTTTAGGGTATAAAATAGTATTGAATTACCTTCAAAACAATGACATCAAGCTTAAAAAACTTTTAGAAATCGACTACAAAACAATGTTAAAAGCATACAATCCACAAGAATAACTATGAAATCATCTGAAATTAAGATCAATGTTGATTTAAACGAAAACAACCTACCGACCAAAATAAAATGGAGTGCCGAAGATGGAAGTGTAAACAATAAAGATGCTGCGGCTTTCCTCCTTTCTATATGGGACGCCAATGCAAAAAACACCATGAAAATTGACCTATGGACAAAAGATATGACAATTGAAGAAATGAAACAGTTCTTTCACCAATCTCTTTTATCTATGGCTGACACTTTTGAGAAAGCTACGGGTGAGAATCTAATTTGTGAAGACTTAAGAGATTATTGCTATCATTTTGCTGAAAAAATGGAAATACTGCCCGAATGAAAATTACACTTTCGAAAATGAATACCAAACATGAAGCACCTATTGCATATGAGCTGGGCTTTGATGAATCCAAGATAAATTTAAATTCTCTGATACACAAGGAAATTAGCATTTGCTGGGATGGTGTAATCATATGTAGAAAATGTGCAAAAAAAACAAAAAAAAGTTTTGGAGAAGGATTTTGCTATCCATGCTTCATGAGTGCGCCAGAGGCAAGCCCGTGCATACTAAAGCCCGAACTTTGTCAAGCGCACCTTGGAATGGGAAGGGACTTAGAATATGAAGAAAAAAATCACAACAAACCCCATGCTGTTTATCTTGCCGCAACTGATAAAGTCAAAGTCGGTGTTACAAGAACTACACAAATACCAACACGCTGGATTGATCAAGGTGCAAATAAAGCAATTGTCTTGGCGATCGTACCATACAGGCATCTTGCCGGGGTACTTGAAGTGGCTTTAAAATCAATTTATTCAGACAAAACCAATTGGCGAAATATGCTAAAAAACGAAATAGACGATACCATAGATTTGGAAGAGGAAAAGTGGTCCTGCTATGAAATGTTGCCAAGCGACCTTCAACAATACTTCATCGAAGATGATAGGATTTATAATTTCCTTTATCCAGCGGAAAATTATCCTTTGAAAATAAGCTCAATAAACCTTCAAAAAACACCATCAATTCAAGGAATATTGACAGCTATTAAGGGCCAATACCTTATTTTTGACAACGAAAATGTTTTTAATGTCAGGAGGCATACAAGCTATGAAATAGAATTGAATGTAAATGAGTAATCTGATCAGAAAATTTCTTGACCTGTTCTACCCTATCGTCTCTAAAATATTTGACAAAACAACCTATTATTATGCCGCCTGTGGTACGGGAAATCTAGTACTTAGCTGGATACTTTTCTTCTTATTTTATCAATTTGTTTTCGAGAAAAAACTTTGGCATATTTCATTTATAAATTTCACGTTTACACCGTATACGCTCAGTGCTTTCTCTTGCTTTATCATTTCATTCACACTAGGTTTTTTAATGATGAAATATGTTGTTTTTACCCAAAGTGAGCTCAAAGGTAGAATTCAACTATTTCGTTATGGCATAAGCGCAATCATCACAAGTAGCGCAAATTTGGTCTTGTTGAAAACATTTGTAGAAATTTTTTATTTCTTTCCCTCTTTAGCAAATGTGCTATCCACATGCATCGTAGTGGTCATAAGCTATTTAATACAAAGGAACTTTACTTTTAAATAACTAGACGATTGACCGGTAAATATTCGTGAATTTTTCTCCTACCTCTCCATAACTGAAATGATCCATTGCATACGACCGTATTTGCTTCGCGTCAAATTTAATTTCTCCGTTCATAAATGATACTATCGCATTGCCTAGCTCCTTCTCATCCTTAGGATTAACAAGAATACCATTCTCCTTTTTCACATGTTCCGGTATGCCATTAACATTCGATGAAATCACCGGCTTTCCAGACATCATTGACTCTGCAATTACACAAGGGAAATTCTCATAATTACTAAACATCAACAATGCATCATTTGAGGCAATCATATGTGCAATTTCTGTGGTTGTTTTAGTGGAATGGAAATCTATACATTCAGCATTGCCTAATTCCCCGTGCAATTGCTTTGCATATTCTATATCTCCATCTGAAACTATATCAAGATGAATATTCTGATAGGTTAAGTATAGTGCATTGATTACCCGAATCATACCGGATAGGTTTTTAATACTATCTACACCTGTAGAAATGTGAATAAATCGGGATTTAGAGCGGGTTTCTTTTGCTGGTAATTTAAATAGATTTTCGTCGACAACGTTACAAATAATTTGAAATGAATTATTTCCTGAAAGATTATAGAGACTCGTTTTAAGGTTTTTGCTCACAGGCATTAAAACTGAAGCTCCTTTTAAAACTATGCGACAAAGCCTTAAAATAGATTTGGGATATGCATGCTCAGTACCTACATGAAAACCACTTGAATTCTCTGTTATAACATATGGAATTTTAAATCTCCATTTTAACCACAGTGCCCATATTCCGAGAGGGTAAACAATATTTAAATGTACAATATCTGGCTTTCCCATTATTTCAAGAACTTTACGATAACCCGACTTGAAGGCCTGACGATTTGAAAAAAAGTTCTTCAACCTACGAAAAAGTATAAAACCGCCCACCTGCTTGGGATAATATACAACAAGCTCGTCCAGCTCACTACGCTTTGTATGCACCAACCTGACAGAAGTATCAATGGTTGAAGGAAATATTGCTAGCGCTACGGCTCTATTCTGCAGCGCTATTGTATCGGCATGCTTTTGAACAAAATTACCTAGGGTTGGATTATAATCATTTGGATACCAAGAGCACAGGGTTAAAACTTTCAGTTTCTTTTCTTTATCTGCCACTAAACAACCTTATTTTTAAAAATATCCACAACCTGATCGACGGTGTAGTCAATTTCCTTTAACGTTGTGTAACGAGAAAAAGAAAATCTGGCATTCGGTCTATTTGGGTCAGCATTTATGCCCTGTAAAACATGAGAACCTTGTGAAGAACCCGAAGAACAAGCACTTCCACCACTAGCAGCAATCCCCTTTAGATCTAAAGTAAACAAAAGCATGGAGGCCTTATCTGTTTGAGGGAAACATACATTTAAGACAGTATACAAGGATTTTTCATAGGATGTCTCACCATGAAAAGAAATCTCAGGGAATTGATTTCGTAATGAATTCATCATATGGCTTTTGAGGGCAAATACGTGTTTCTGGTGGGCTTCTAAATTCATATAAGCTAAATCCATGGCCTTGGATAAACCCACAATACCATGCAGATTTTCAGTACCCCCTCTTAGGCCGCGTTCTTGAGCACCACCGTGTATGAATGCATTTGAATGAACCTTATTATTAATGTATAAGAAACCAATACCTTTTGGACCATGGAACTTATGGGCTGCACAGGTAAGGAAATCAATATCCAATTCTTGAAGGTTAAAATGGTAATGTCCCATCGTCTGAACAGTATCAGAATGAAAATACGCCCCAAATCTTCTGCAAATTTTAGAAACCTCCACAATAGGTAGCAATGTGCCTATTTCATTATTGGCATGCATTAAGGAAACAAGGGTTTTTTGTGATGTAGCACCTAAAATATTTTCAAGATGTTCAAGGTCAACATTACCTGCATCATCAATATCAACGTACACTAGTTCAACCGAATATTTTTCTTGTATATGACAGGCTGTATGCCCAACAGCATGATGCTCTATTCTTGAGGTAACAATTCTCTTCACACCCAATTCTGTCACAGAGGTAAACATTGCCATATTATCGGCCTCGGTACCTCCGGATGTAAAAACAATCTCAGAGGGTTGGCAATTTATATGTTTAGCAATTCCGCGCCTGGAATGTTCAATAATTGCCTTTGAGCTTCTACCAAAAAGATGTGTGCTTGAAGGATTCCCAAAATCATTTTTTAATATGGGTGCCATGGCTTCAAATACCTCAGGTGCAACGGGTGTTGTTGCAGCATTATCAAGATAAACCTTCATCTATAAACTTTGCACGAAGGTAATAAATTTAACGTAAATATCTCCCTTAAAATTGAATGGTGAGCTCAATCCAAAAGAAAAAAATTTGTACCTTCAGTTTATGGGAAATAAGTTTACATATGTTCTATTTTTCTATGCTCTTTCTTCTTTTTACAGCACCTGTTTTGGCCAAGTTTGGTTTGATATCGCAGTTGGCGGATCGGCAGGAACGGGAATCTCTAGTGATTTTGAATTATATGATGATGCAAGAATAGATTTTTCTCCCAGAATTTCATCAAATACTTTTTTTAAAATAGGCCTAAACATTACTGAAAGTGAGTCCATTCTTTTTGACTTTGGAGTTTCAACTCGAAACTTTCTCTTTATTCAAAAAAACCTACCCAATTCAGAGGGTATGTCAAAAAATATTTCTCTTGGATACACAGGTTTTAGAATTCTGCCAATGTATAGACACACCAAGGAAGGTTCTTACATCGAAATTGGGCCAGAGTTTGGTTCAACTCAAAACGAATATTATTCTGACGAGGGAAATGGTTCTATTCCAAACTACTCCTTTTTCCGTGAAAGAAGCTTTCGTGGAGCTATTGGTTTTGGAGGCTATATTCTGGGAAGTGAAAGAATCACATTAGTCTCTGGCCTCCGGGTTCTTTATGATTTTGCGGATTTAAGATCTGATAATGCGGTCAATGCTCAATTCCCCTATCAAAACTATAACGATAAAAGAGATACGCCATTCAAAGCATTTGATATTCAATTCAGCCTTGAGCTAAATATCTCATTAGGCTTTCTGGTGCGCAGTTCCTGCGGAAGAAGAAAACTATTGATTCAATGGTAGCGCCCTGTCACAAAAAACGGAGCATAAGCTGTAGCATGTAATGAATCCTAAAATTAAATTTCTATCGGCCATCCTTTTTCTTGCACTGTCCTGTTCAAAAAACACGGTTATTGATCCTTATTTTTTCGGAAACGGAATGGAAGAGGTTCATATCAACGCTGAAGTAAAAAGCACTTTTCCTACATCTAAGTCCTACAGGATTTTAAATGCATATATAGATGCAAATTTGCTATATATTTTATTGGAATATCGAGAAGGATGCTCAGGTTTAGATGACTTTCAGTTTATTGGGGGTCCATTAACTTATGACGAGGTAGGGTATGCACATAGAGAAGCAAGATTAATCATTAACAAAAAGAGTGAAAGCTGCGCGATTATAAAAGAAACTAAGATTATAGATTTAAGAGAACTTACAAGTCTTCACCAAAGGGATGCAGAAGTTATTTTACACATTGGAGGATGGCGAACAGAAATGACCTATGTCTACATACCTCATAAATAAGACTAAAATCACTGTAAATCATACTTTGGTATTATATTTGAACCAACAACTCAAAATCATCATAATGAAATATATATTCATTCTAGCACTTGTAATATTTGCCTCATGTAAAACTGTAGATAATGTAAAATCTGAAAACGGTAAAACCAATAATGAACAAACAAATTCAGAGGGAGGCATAGTAGAACGCAAATATGAGCCTATCGAAATTAAAGCAGAAATTGGCAGAATTGAACGCGAACAAACAACGAGCGTTCAAATTATAAAATCACGAATCGAAGGAAATACGCTTTTTTTAAAAATTGGATACTCAGGAGGTTGTGAAAAGCATAATTTCAAAGTTATTGGTAATCCAATGATTTCCAAATCATTACCTCCAATTCGTAGCATTGAACTTGTTCATCTAAATAGCGGAGATACGTGTAGGGAGTATATTGAGCAACAACTGATTATTGATATTAGTGACTTGGCTTATGAAAAGGAGAATGGCAGTAAAATAAAGCTTCAATTTTCTGGAATAGAAGAAATGCTAATGTTCACTTATACTTCAGAGTAAACTCCATATGTCAAAAAAAGATACGCTTAATTTATCTACCCCGATATTTGTGACTGGCATTGGAACGGATGTCGGAAAGACAATTGTTTCTGCTATCCTTTGCGAGTGGCTCAATGCCAACTATTGGAAGCCGGTACAATCGGGAGATCCTGATGGAGGAGATTCGAAAACATTAAAAAAATTAGTGAGCCATTCCTCATTTGAAATTTATACAGAAGCATACAGGTTTGATGCACCATTATCTCCTCACGCCGCCGCACAACTGGAAGGTAAAGAAATTGTAGCTGACTCACTTGTCATTCCTGAATCTAGAAAGCCTCTTGTAATTGAAGGTGCCGGTGGTCTACTTGTGCCTTTAAATTATCGCAATGAAACCATCTGTGACCTTATCATAAATTTAAAAACTCAGGTGATTGTCGTGGTTAAAGAATACCTGGGAAACATAAACCATACACTACTTACCGTTGCTCATTTGAAAAACAATAATATAAAAATAGCAGGTTTGGTTTTTGTTGGAGAAGAGTTACCGCATACTTGGGAAATTATAGAAAAAATGACTGGGCTTACACTACTCTTTAGGGTGCCAATGTTCAAAGAATTAAATAGAAAAGCAATCCTTAGCTTTGTGAAACAAATTGACAACAAATAGTTAAACACTATGAGTCTTAAATATGATAAAAAATATCTTTGGCATCCGTTGACACAGCACCAGCTGCATCCCGAAAATCTATTCATAAAAAAAGCAAAAGGCGCACTAATATTCGATGAAAAAGACAATGCGTATATTGACGGAATTGCCTCATGGTATACCTGTATGTATGGTCACTGCAATCCTTATATTACTAACAAGGTAGCTGCTCAAATGCAGAATCTTGACCACGTTGTTTTTACTGGCTTCACACATGAACCAGCAATACGTCTAGCTAAAGAGTTGATTTCTATTCTACCTAAAAACCAACATAAATTATTTTTTTCTGACAACGGTTCAACCGCTGTTGATATAGCCATAAAAATGGCATTGCAGTATCACTTTAATAAGGGTGAAAAAAGAAAAAAGCTCATTGCATTTGAGGATGGTTTTCATGGCGATACCTTTGGGGCAATGTCTGTATCTGGTCTATCGATTTACAATGGACCTTTTAAAGATTTCTTTTTGGATGTTGAAAGAATTCCTGTACCAAATCAAGACAACATTCACGAACTTGCCTCTCGTTTTGAGGAGATGACTCAAAGCGTCGATGTTGCTGCGTTTTTATATGAGCCATTAGTTCAAGGAGCAGCTGCCATGAAAATGCATGAACCAGAGCACCTTAACATACTTATTGGCATTGCGAAGAATAATGGAGTGATTACCATCGCAGATGAGGTAATGACTGGTTTTGGAAAAACTGGAAAAAATTTCGCCTCAGAATTTATGCAGCACCTGCCTGATATCATATGCTTATCAAAATCCCTGACAGGCGGCTTAGTCCCAATGGCCATTACCAGCTGTGATGAAAAAATCTACAATGCTTTTCTGAGTAATAAAATGGAAAAAGGATTTTTTCATGGCCACACCTACTCCGCCAACCCAACCTCATGCACGGCAGCAATTGCTAGCATTGAACTTTTAAAGTCCGAGGAGATTCAGAGGAACATCAAAGTGATATGCGCATCACATGAAAAATTCAATGCTAGAATAAAAAATCATCCCAAAATTAAAAGTACGAGACAGCGGGGTATTATTTTCGCACTGGATTTAAATGTTGAAACAGAACGCTATGGAGACCTTAGATATAAGCTCTTCGATTTTTACATGAATAAAGGCATTTATTTAAGACCTTTGGGCAATACAGTCTATATTCTAGCACCGTTTATTATTTCAAAAAACCAACTAGAAAAAATATATATTGCTATTGAAGAGGGACTTAGTATACTATAGTTGTTAAAAAATTATGCGTTGATCATATGGATGCAAGTTATTGGAGTCAAAGATACCAGAACCAACGAACAGGATGGGACTTAGGAGAAGTCTCCCCACCTTTAGTTGAGATTTTCAAGGAAATTGAAAAAGACTCAGAAATATTAATACCGGGTTGCGGAAATGCCTACGAGGCCGAATACCTTTTCAATTCTGGATACAAAAATGTATACATCATTGATGTCGCAAAAGAACCACTTGAAGCTTTTAAAAAACGAAATCTTAGCTTTCCTGATCATCAAATTATCCAAGGAGATTTTTTTGAACATATGGGTACTTATGACTTTATCGTCGAACAAACCTTTTTTTGTGCAATAGAACCATCACTTCGTACTAAATATGTAAAAAAGATGCATCAGCTTCTCAAACAGGAGGGTAAACTATTGGGGGTGTTGTTCAATCGAGAATTTGATGGAGGGCCGCCATACGGAGGGAGAAAAGAGGATTATAAAACTTTATTTAGTGCGGTATTTAGAAAGGTTAAAATTCAGGACAGTCTAAAATCAATTCAACCTAGGTTGGGAGCGGAAGTTACAATTAGATGCTTCAAATAAAATAATACCAAGAAACCTAAGCCATCTCGTTCTTCAATATATATTTGAGGTGGTAATCTACAAGGTTTTGAATGGGTTTCGCAGTAACAGAACGTATTTCTATTCCTAAGTTATCCGCAGCAATGCGCAACTCATCCTCAAGAAGGACAGATAGTGAGCCTACAAAGTGAACTGGAGTGTCGAGATAATCTTTATAACAACATACATGAACCTCCATGAAATGCTGCAGCCCTTTTACCAAAACGTTGTTGAAAAATTTATGCTTCTTGTGCTTAACAACGAATGGCATAAATGAGGCGATAAATACATTGGGACTTTCCTTTTGATAAACGCCAGAGACAATATCAGCTTCAGTTAAAGCATAAGTTTCTTGGAAATCTTTCAAAAGATCGGACGGTAACTTATGATATAAAAAACTTGAAAGTAAAAACTTACCAAAATAGCTTCCACTTCCTTCGTCCCCTAATACATAGCCCAGTGCAGGAACCTCCTCGTTTAGGTTAACACCGTCAAAATGGCAAGAATTAGATCCTGTACCTATAATACAAGAAATTCCTGGCTCACCCTCGTAAGTGGCAAATGCGCATGCAAGCAAATCATGCTCCACAAAAATTTCAGCATCTTTAAATACAGATTGAATACCCCTTTCAATTTTATTATTCATCTTTTCGCTAGAACAACCCGCACCGTAGAAAAAAATCTTTTTGACACTTGATACATGACCAATAATTTCTTTATTTTTTTTGATCTCCGAAGACACAAACTCGGCGGAGTGGAAATATGGATTAAAGCCGATGGTATTGTAAAAAGTTTGTTTAGATTTGTCGTCAACCAAGACCCAGTCACTTTTGGTTGAACCACTTTCAATGATAAAGATCATGATTAATATTGTTTTATTGAGCAATGTGTCTTCACAACACTACCAAATATAGTATAATATAACGCGAAGTCATCAATTTCAAATAAAAAAATGAACAAAAAAGAGCTTAACCCATATGTATCTGTAGACTGCGTGATATTTGGTTTTGATCTAGAACAGTTATATGTATTGCTCATCGATAGCGGAAGCATGGAAGGATATAAGCAATCTAGAATGGCTGTTCCAGGAGATTTAATTTATGACACAGAAAACCTAGATACAGCTGCTCGACGGGTGCTTAAAGAGCTCACGGGAATTGAAAACATATATCTTGAACAAATCGGTGCATTTGGGGATCCCGATAGAATCGGAAAAAAAGCATCGGATCGAAAATGGCTAGAATCCATAAGAGCAATGCCCGAGGCGAGAGTAATTACCGTTGCCTATTATTCACTTGTTCGGATGCCAAACTTTAATCCAAAAGCAAGCTCCTTTGCAAAAAGTGCAGGATGGGCTCCTGTGAGCGAGGTACATGACCTAGCATTTGACCATTATGAAATTTTACAATCGGGACTTGAACAGTTAAAGAGAAAAATAAAAATTCAACCGATTGGCTTCAATTTACTTCCAGAAAAATTTACGCTAAGCCAGCTTCACAAGCTTTATGAATGCATCTATGACAAAGCCCTAGATAAAAGAAATTTCAGAAGAAAAATATTAAACCTAAATATCCTCACCAATCTTGACGAAAAACAGATTGGAGTTCCACACAAACCCTCACAACTCTTCAAGTTTAATGAAGAGAATTATAAAAAATTATCTGAAGAAGGTTTTGATAATTTTGGGTTTTAAAACCTAAAATAGTTTGCCTATATTTGTTTGACAAGTTACTACCTGTAACTTTTAGACTATTCAATTTGTATTAACTGTAAATGCACCAATTTGAAAAAGCATGAATATAACGCGGTAATTGATGAGCTAAGTGCTCCACTTTATCGTTATGCCTTTCATTTCCTTAGAAATAAAGAAGATGCAAAGGATATTATTCAAGATGTTTTTGAAAAGTTGTGGATAAACAGAAAAATGATTGATTTGGACAGAGTAAAATCTTGGTTGTATCGATGTACTCACAATGCAATGGTGAATTTTTTATCTAAAAAATCCCGCACGCAATACATGAATAGCCAAGAATTGCCTTTATCCTCTACCCCATTTAATTCAACTTTTGAATCGATGCAAGTAGTGGAAAGAATGGTAAATATTTTACCACCTACCCAAAAAAGCATTATTCTGTTGCGCGACATTGAGGGTTATTCTTACAAGGATATCGGACATATCCTTGATTTGTCCGCATCTCAGGTAAAAGTTTATCTCTTCCGTGCAAGAATGAAAATTAAAAAACAGTTATTAGGATTGAATAAGCTCGCATGACGTCACCAAACTTCGAAAATATCGATTTATGGCTCTTTGATTACACAGAGGGTAATTTGAGCGTATATCAAAAAGAGCTTTTAGAAAATTATATTCTGAACCACCCCGAACTTGAGATTGACCTTGACATGTGGAATATGGCTAAAGTACCAGTCGCAGACACCATAGATCATAGCATTGAAATTAAGAAGAAAAGAGAATATCGTTTTGCCTATTACGCTACGAGTCTCATTGGTGCTGTAATTATTCTTTTGATTGGTAAAACCCATGAGCAATACAATTTAAATAATAATTTAAATAATACGCCTCAAATATCTCAAATAGAGAATACTAGTGGTGTTAATAAGAGAATTATTAATAAATCAAAATTACAGAACAAAAACCCTAAAGAAGCATCGGAAAATTCAAAAAATACGCCTTCCGAGATACAAATATCTACAGCTCGAGCAAATGCAAGTATCATGTCAACATCCGTGAACATTACCAGAAAGCAGCGAGGTTATGAATCTGTAAACCATCCCACTAAATCGTATTCTGAAATTTTACTTACTGGGTCATCAAAAAAAGAATGGCAAGACCAAGAAGAACACGTATCTTCCTTGATCCCTTTTGCTTTGCCTTTGCAGCCGAAAGGCGTTCTCAATAATATTAGATATTCCAATGCTGAATTAATCGAAACCGCCGACGCATCGAAAAGTAAATCATTAGGATTAAGTGGAATTCGACTAAATACGAAAACCTTATTCAACAAAATTGATAGAGTATTATCAAAAAGCATTGCCTTCAGTAACTATCGTGACCACTTTTACATTATTCCAGGAATTGCATCAAACAATATAAACCTCAGTGCAACGGGGTCGACCTCGCAGACAAGATTCATATCCACTTCTCGCACGCGTTGGCTGGGCACGAACAAGGAAAAAATTTCGCAAGAGCTGAGTCTTGATGGTTATGCGCGTTCTATAAGATCAGGTGTTGGTGCACAAATGAGTTATGATAGTTACGCAGACGGGACGATTAAAGATTGGAATGCATCATTTATTTTCTCACCTAAAATTGCGCTTTCTAAAAACATTTCCTTCGAACCAGCTACAAAACTGAGAATTGGTAATAAGATTTTAGATGCTGACAAAGTTGAGAACAATACTGTTTCATTGTATAACAGTAATAATCCACAGGTTTTTGATTACGATACAAGTCAGAATATAGGAAGAAAGCTGTGGTATCGAGATTTAGATGCCGGTTTTACAATCAATACAAAAGTGCTATACATTGGATTTCAAGCCGAAAACATTTTAAACCATGTCGAAAATCTATATCAAAACCAGCAAAATTCGGAAAATTCAATACCAACAACCTACTCCGTTCTTGCGGGTACTCAATATTTATCTCGAAACGAAAAAATAAGTTTTCATCCATACTTGTACATGCGTTCAAATGTAAATCGTACATCCTACTACGGTGGTTTTTCACTTGACTTGGATAAACTATTTATTGGTGCCTCATTCGGTTCAAATGATGAATATTCTGGTGCTCTTGGTCTTTCGCTTGATCGTTTTGCTCTGCTTATTCAAACCACAAGGGCACACCAAGAACAATTGAATCAAAATCTCTTTACACATCAACTTACCTTGCGCGTCAATTCTCTGATGAGCAAGAAAACTAGAAGATACATTACACTATAATCCATGAAAAAACTCCTCACTCTACTTGTCCTAACCCTTATTACCTTTGCATCAAATGCACAAGATCCTACGTTCACGCAGTTTTTCTCAAACCCTATCTACCTAAACCCGGCAC
>CAJWAO010000017.1 GCA_913020765.1 uncultured Flavobacteriales bacterium
CTATTTTATTGGGGGGAAATGATGTGGCAAATGCATACAATGTATCAGGATATCCAACGATATACCTCATCGATAAAAAGGGTAAAATTATAGCTACAACCCCAGGTTACAGGGAAAACATGGAGGACCGACTTGAGGAAATTATACTTGAATATTTGTAGCACTAATTAGACAAAAGCCACAAAACGCAATAAAAAATTATGATCCGCCATTTCGATTTACCACTAGTTTTTTGAGTATATTAATAATGAAAGATTATGAAACACATCGTAATTCTTAGTGGTGCAGGGATGAGCGCGGAAAGTGGGCTCAAAACTTTCAGAGATAGCAACGGATTATGGGAAGGACATGATGTGATGGAGGTTGCCTCTCCCCAAGGTTTTGAAAAAAATCCTGCCTTAGTTTTAGAATTTTACAACCAACGCCGAAGACAGCTACTAGAGGTTGAACCAAATCGTGCCCACCTCGCTTTGGTTGAAATGGAAAAGAAGCACAAGGTATCCATTGTGACACAAAATGTGGATGATCTGCACGAAAGGGCAGGAAGTAGCTCGGTATTGCACTTACACGGAGAGCTATTTAAAGTAAGGAGTACATATGATTCAAGCGATGTTCAAGAATGGAAAAAGGACCTCAATTTAGGAGACCTTTGCCAAAAGGGGCACCAGCTAAGACCACATATTGTGTGGTTTGGAGAAGAAGTTCCGGCCATTCCCAAAGCAATTTCAATTTGTCAATCGGCAGATGTTTTGATTATTATTGGAACTTCGATGCAAGTATATCCGGCAGCGAGTTTGATGAATTATGTCGACGCGAGAACAAAGGTTTACTATATCGACCCAAATCCTGCAGCCATTCAGAATGAACAAGTTATTGTTATCCCGGAGGCAGCAAGTACAGGTATTTATAAAGTGAAAATAGATTAAAAAAAAGTGGGCTATACTGGATTCGAACCAGTGACTTCCACCCTGTCAAGGTGACACTCTAAACCAACTGAGTTAATAGCCCTATTTTATGCTTCATTGTTCTCCGAATCTGACTCAGATTCGTTTTCATTTAGTTTATTTCCGACAAATGTTCCTGAAATAATTTGATCTTGAAAAGCCTTCATACCACCTGGAGAGTGCGGCATGAGTATTGAAGAATTTTTAGAATTCGCACCAATATCTTTGATGGTATCAAAATATTGCGTCATCAATACAAACTGCATAATCTCCTCATGAGTAACAGAATCAAGAGATTTCTTGAAATCTTCTACAGATTCCTTGAACCCACGCACAATCTCGAGTCTTTGCTGCGCAATACCTTCACCCGAAAGTCTCTTCGACTCCGCTTCGGCCTCAGCTTGCTTTACAATCATAATTTTCTTTGCTTCACCATCCTCATAGGCAGCCTCGCGGTCTCTTTTCGCAGCATTAATCCGGTTCATTGCATCCTTTACCTTATGATCTGGATCAATATCAGTAATCAATGCCTTAATAATTGCATAACCATATTCGGCCATACTCTGCGATATATTGTTTTGAACTGCAATCGCAATGTCTTCTTTTTTTGCAAATACATCATCCAACTCAAGTTTTGGAACCTCAGCCCGAACATCATCGAATACATAGGAGGCAATCTGGTTCTTGGCATTATCCAAAGAGTAGTAAGCCTCTTTTACAAACTCTCGCCTCACACGATACTGAACAGAAACCTGAAGGTTGACAAATACGTTGTCTAGTGTTTTTGTTTCAATCGTCACGTCCAGCTGCTGGACTCGCAAATTTACAGTTGCTGTCCTATTATCTATAAATGGAATGATAAGAGATAACCCAGATTTACGAATGGATTGAAACTTACCAAATCTCTCTATAACCGCGGCGGATGCTTCCTTTACAACAATAAACGTCTTTAGTAAAGCGAAGATGATTAAGCTAAACAGTATAAGCTCCGTATAGTATGGGAAAGACATGTTAAATGAATTTATTGAATGGTTAACTTTTTCTCAAGCTCCTCAAGATAATGTCTGAACTGCTTGTCTGTTTCGGATAGGTTGACAACCGTTCTACAAGCATGAAGTACCGTGGCATGGTCTTTTCCTCCGCAGTGCGCACCTATATTGGCCAATGAGGATTTTGTCATCTTTTTGGAGAAGTACATCGAAATCTGTCGTGCCTGAACGACTTCACGTTTTCTTGTTTTTGATTTCAGCATTTCAATTGGAAGATCGAAGTAGTCGCAAACGACTTTTTGGATGTATTCAATAGAAACCTCACGAGCCGTACTTCTCACAAACTTGTCCACCATTTGCTTGGCGAGCTCGAGAGTGATGGCTTTCTTCGTCAGTGAGGCTTGCGCCAAAAGTGTATTTAATGCACCTTCAATTTCTCTGACATTTGTATTGATTGAGTATGCCAAATATTCAACAACCTCTTTCGGAAGCTCAATACCACTTCCGTACATTTTCTTTTGAAGAATCGCTATTCTTGTTTCAAGATCCGGTGTGCCTAAATCCGCAGAAAGGCCCCACTTAAACCGCGACAACAAGCGTTGCTCCATTCCTTGCATCTCAACCGGTGCTTTGTCGGAGGTCAATACAATCTGTTTTCCATTTTGGTGGAGGTGATTGAATATTGAAAAGAAAACATCTTGTGTTCTTTCTTTTCCTGCAAAGAACTGAACATCATCAATGATTAAGACATCAATCATTTGGTAGAAGTGAACGAAGTCATTTGTTGATTGGTTCTTAATCGCGTCTATAAACTGATGCGCAAACTTTTCAGATTGAACATAAAGAACTGTTTTGTTCGGGAAGTTTTCTTTGACCGAAATACCAATTGAATGTGCTAGGTGGGTTTTACCAAGGCCTACCCCACCATAAATTAATAGTGGATTAAAGGCCGTTCCTCCTGGTTTGTTTGAAACCGCAAAACCAGAGGCCCTTGCCAATCGGTTGCATTCTCCTTCCACAAAACTGTCAAAGGTAAAAGCTGGAATAAGATTCGACTCAATGTTTAACTTTTTCAAACCTGGAATCACAAAGGGATTTCGAATCTGCTTTTCACTACCGCTGATGGGAACATTTACGGGTGAGTTCTTTAATGAATTCGAGCTGTGTGCAGGGATTTTAACAGTGTAAGGATTTGAGGATTTATTATTATTCTCCATAACAATGCTGTATTCTAAACTACCGTCTGCTCCTAATTGTTTTTTCACAACCTTGCGAAGAAGTGTGATGTAGTTTTCTTCTAACCATTCGTAAAAAAAATATGAAGGAACTTGAATCGTTAAAACAGCTTTTTCAAGTTTGACCGGAACAATCGGTTCAAACCAAGTTTTAAACGCTTGCAATGAAATGTTGTCTTTAATTACTTTCAGACATGACTCCCATGCACCCTCGTGGTTTTTACTCATAGTTAAAAATTAATAGTTTGGTCATTTCAGCTTTGGTAAAAATGCTTGTTTCTTTACCTCGCTTTTGCATAGTACAAATGTTCTCATAAAAAAGTTAAAAAAAAACCACTAGGGGTATTGACTTTTTAAAATGTTTTATTAAGAGAAATTTTCTTTCTAGAAAAGTGATGGTTTCTTCTGAGTAATGTAATAAATTTTTAGTTTTATTGAAAGGAAAATGGAAGGAAATTTAAAACACACCACTGAAGTGCGGGTCCGTTACGGCGAAACCGACCAAATGGGCTTTTGCTACTACGGAAACTATGCACAATTTTTAGAAGTCGCTCGAGTAGAGCTACTTCGAAGCAAGGGAGTTTCGTACAAAACCCTAGAGTCTGAAGGAATTTTACTCCCCGTGCGGTCATTTTCAATTAAATATATTGCACCTTCTCGGTATGATGATTTGCTGAAAATAGAGACTGAAATCACAAAAATAAAATCCGCAAGAATTGAATTTAGTTATGTAATTAGAGACCAAAATTCAACCTTAATTGCAACAGCAAATACAGAACTTGTTTTTGTTGATGCGCAGTCTATGAAACCGATAAAAGTCCCGTCAAAAATCAGTAACCTTTATTGAAGAGAAAAAAGCGAAAAATGACCCATTCGATTCAACCCTATGAACTCATTTATCCTAAGACCAAAAAAGTTCCTTTTGTGCTGAGCATTCCACACTGTGGAACAAAATTTCCTCCTGAACTCAAAAATTACTTTGAACCGCACCTTACAGAAGCACCTGATGATACAGATTGGTTTTTAGACATCCTTTATGATTTTACTGAGGAAATGGGTATTACGATCATAAAAGCGGTCTATTCGAGATGGGTGATCGATTTAAATAGAACACCTGAAAATCAATCATTATATGATGATGGTAGAATCATCACCTCCCTATGCCCCACCACGACATTTTTTGGTGAAGCGCTCTATGTAAATGAAGCTGATAGACCCAATAAGCACGAAGTTGATAGAAGACTTGAAAAATATTATTGGCCTTACCACAATAAAATAGATGAGCTTCTTCAATCTTGTAAAGAAGAATTTGGACAGGTCTTATTTTGGGATGCACATTCCATTCGGCGAAATGTAAAAACCATTCAAAAAGAAGATTTTCCCGACCTAATTTTGGGTAACGATGATTTAAAAACCGCAGGAAGTTCGTTTATCAAAAGCACACTTGAATGTCTTGGTTCAGCAGCATTTGAGGTCAAGCACAATACCCCGTTTAAAGGCGGATACATAACACGCTCGAAAGGCAATCCAAATGAAAACATCCATGCACTTCAGCTTGAGATGTGTAAAGATCTTTACATGTCAAATAAAGAAACAAGCTATGACCCGTTAAAAGCGAAGCACATAAAGAAATTATTAAAAAATACTTTTGAAAAATTAATCTCCCAATTGAATGGCTAAATTTTCTTTTAAGGGTTTGTTGCAGGCCGATGGGTGGCATGACAACGTAATACTGACAACAGACAGTCAAGGTATACTAACAGATATCTCCTCAAATTGTGAAAATCCAGACTGCAAAGATTATGCGCTACCCGGATTTCAAAATGCCCATTCGCATGCCTTTCAATATGCTATGGCTGGTTTGGCAGAGCTTCATGCACCCAATCAAAAAAAGAATGACTTCTGGAGCTGGAGAAGGTCCATGTATGATTTGGCCTTATCCATGAGCCCAGAACAAATGGAATCCATCGCCGCCATGCTTTATCAAGAGATGTTGAGACACGGCTACACGCATGTTGCCGAATTTCATTATGTCCACCATGATCAAAATGGGAAGCCCTACCAAAATAAAGCGGAGCTCAGTGAACGGATTGCGAGAGCCGCTGAAAAAGCTGGAATCAACCTGACAATTATTCCAATTTATTACGAACAAGGTGGTTTTGGAATACCCGCCCAAGCTGACCAAAAAAGATTCCTTTCAAAATCATTAGACGACTACTTAGATCTTTACCACCAGGTAGAAAAAATGGCGACTGACTACGCTGATTGCTCTGTAGGACTTGGTGTACATTCCATGCGAGCTGTCGCCTTGGACAACATATTAGGATTGGCAGAATTTAGACAGCATAAAGTTCCCTTTCACATTCATGTTGCAGAGCAGCTTAAGGAAATCGAGTCATGTTTAGCTCATACTGGTTTGAGGCCTGTAGAATGGCTCCTGAAAAATATGGAGATAAATGAGGACTTTCACTTGGTTCATGCCACACATCTCAAAAATAGTGAGGTAGCAGGATTGGCAAAATCAAAAGCAAATGTAGTACTCTGCCCATCAACCGAAGGGAATCTGGGAGATGGTTTGTTTTCGCTTGATTCATATTTGACTCAAAAGGGAAATTGGTCGATTGGAACTGATAGCCATATTGGACTCAATCCCTTCGAAGAATTACGCATTCTAGATTATGGCCAACGCTTGATTTCACATAGCCGAAATACTTTTGGAAATAAAACCTCTGGGGATAATGGGGCACTGGCGATTGACACTGCATTGCGAAATGGCAGACGAGCTATGGGTTCAGAAATGATGGATTATTTTGAATTAGGAAAACCACTGAATGCATTTGTTATGTCTGCTGAACATCCATTAATTCAAATGACAGGCAAACAAAATTTAACAAATACCCTCGTATATGCCTCTGACCCAACAATGAATAAGGGAACAATCGTAAATGGTAGCTGGAAAATAATAGACAATAAGGTAGCGCATAATGCAATTCGAGAAGAATTTTTAGAAACAATGAAGGCTTTATCAAATCGCTTTTAAATTTTTAAGGTAAGACATTTTTAAATTTGAGTTTTCTTTAGTATCTTATATTAATGCTTAAAAACCTCAAACTTGTACGAGATTTCTTTCCATTTGTGTTGCTTAAATTTCACATTAAGTATAATTTTTTTGGTCTTCTATATTGGGTAATTCTTTTCAGCATACTTTTTGGATTACTTGGCTCGAATTTCGGTGTCCCTTATCTCTTTTATTCACCAGACTACCTCGGTGAGGTTGGTTTATGGTCCTTCGGATTGTTAGGATTCTCGGTTGGAGGTTTTTGTATGGCTTTTAATGTATACAGCTATATTAAGCTCGGTCCAAGATTTCCCTTTTTAGTCGTTGTTTCCACACCATTTTTTCGTTTTTGTATTAACAATTTCTTACTCCCGTTAAGCTATATCATTGTTTATTTAGTTAAAATGTCTCAATTCCAGTTAAATGAGGAACTTGCGAGTTCGCGTGACGTACTCATTTACAATGTATCTTTTTTCATTGGCTTTTCTCTTTTTATACTTTTAAGCATACTGTATTTTTTTCCACTCAGAACCAATAAGGATGCAGACGACTCTATTAAAGAATCAAATCCTGTATCAACAATTACAAATAAGGGAATCGGGAAAAAATGGTACAATTACTTTCGTGAAAAAAGAACACGCCCAATATATTACTTAGGTCGAAGTTTTAAGCTATACAAAAGTAGAAGCGTGGCTCACCTGGATAAAAGTGTTGTGGAAGGTGTATTTTCTAAAACGAGAATCAATGCATTTATTTTTGAGTTATTAACCATCACTGCATTCATCAGCCTAAGCTTTTTTCGGAACTACTCGCTTTTTGAGGTGCCAGCAGCAATGAGTATTTTGATGCTCCTAACCATATTATCGATGGTCATCGGTGCATTAAATTCGTGGTTTCACAGATGGACCTATCCACTGATTTTTTTCATTGTGATTGTAATGTCATTTCTATCGTCTAGGGTGGATCTTTTTCGTTACACAAGTTTTGCTTTAGGTCTTGATTACAGTAAGCAAAGTATCATCAATTACAGTCCAGAAAACATCAGAAAAAACCATAAACTATCGCCGACAGATAGTACCTCTGAAAAAAATATCATTGAAATTCTCGAACACTGGAAAAGATCAACGGGTGAAGAAAAGCCCAAACTCATTATTGTAAACACCTCGGGTGGAGGTTTAAGGAGTGCATTGTGGACCTTTACTGTTCTTTCAAATGCAGATGAAATACTCAATTCAAAGCTGAGCGAACACCTTCAGATGATTACGGGAGCTTCCGGCGGGATGATTGGTGCAGCCTATTTTCGTGAAATCAATCTTCGCAAAAAACTAAAAACACTTCGTGGAGACAACTTATTTTTTAAATCTTGTCTGAGCAAGGACCTTTTGAATAGATTGTCTTTCTCAGCTTCAACCAGCGACCTATTTATGCGTTTTAAGGAGCTCAAGTACAATGGAAAGAAATATACCCAAGAACGAGGGAGCGAATTTGAAGCAGAGCTGCACCAAAACCTTCAAAACTACCTCGAGCATCCACTCGGATATTATGAAAAATATGAGCAATCGAGTAGTATTCCACTAATGATTTTTAGTCCTACCATCGTAAATGACGGTAGAAGAATGTTAATTTCTGCACAAAACTTAAGCTTCATGATTGGAAATAATCGGAATACCAGCTATGAAAACATAGATTTCCAGTCCTTTTTCAAAAAGAACAACCCCAATGAAATCAGATTTTCATCTGTTTTAAGAGCAAGTGCAACCTTTCCTATGATCATGCCAATGATGGCAATGCCTACGACACCAGAAATACAGCTCATGGATGCAGGAATCAGAGACAATTACGGAGGAAAGGTTTCTATAGATTACCTTTTCGCACTAAACGATTGGATACTTAAAAACACCTCAGGTGTCATTATCCTTGAAATTAGAGATACCAAAAGAATCATGAGTAATGAAAAATATAAAGAGGTTTCATTGATGGATAAACTTTTTCTCCCTTTTGGCAATCTGCTCACCAATTTTACGAGAACACAGGACTTGGATCAAGAACAGCTCATCAAACTTTGTAAAAATAGTTTTGACTTTCCTGTCGATAAAATCACATTTAATTTAAGAGAAGACTACAATGAAAGAATTTCTTTATCATGGCATTTGACAAAGAGAGAAAAACAAAAAATTGAGGCCGCATTTTCGAGTCTTGAGAACCAAATCGCCCTAAAAAAGCTCGATAAACTAACGAGAAATAAATCAGAAAGGGGACCGAAGTCCCCTTGATTTTATTAACCTGTAGCAAAGTTAATCTAAATACAACGTCATTTAACGGAATAAAGTTAAAATGGTTTCATACTGCAATTAACATTTTAGCATTGATAAACAATTTGTAGCCATGATGAACAATTGACCTGCTTCGATATATTTGTTGCATGAGTAAGGAAAAACCTTCCATTTCAGCACTTGTTAAGCTAATTGATGACCCGGATGAAGATGTGTTCCTTCATGTACGCGATGAAATCATAAAATGTGGTAGCACTGCCATTCCGTACCTCGAGAAATCTTGGGAAGAAGACTACTACGGTTTAGTCTTTCAAAGTAGAATTGAAAATATCATTCATGATATCCAATTTGAAGAGGTCAAGACGAGTTTAGAGAAATGGAACAATTGTGATGAAAAGGACCTACTTGATGGCGCAATCATTGTAGCAAAATACCAGTACCCTGGCTTGGATGAGGAATCAATACGCAGCTATATTCAAACCATCAGGCAGGATATCTGGTTGGAGCTCAACGATCATTTGACTGCATATGAGCAGGTTAAAATTTTCAATCGAATCTTTTTCAAGGCCCATAAGTTTCATGGTGACAGTAAAAACTACCACTCACCTGTTAATTCATATATCAATACTGTACTAGAAAGTAAAAAGGGCAATCCCTTAAGCATATGTTTATTGTATAGCATTATCGCACAATCATTGGATCTTCCAATCTATGGGGTAAATCTTCCCAATCACTTTGTATTGGCCTACATCGATACACGAGGAAGCGTGGCAATGATTAATGAAGAAAATGAATTCGGTGTATTATGCTACATCAATGCTTTTTCTAATGGTGTAATTTTCAATACGAATGAAATCAAACAATTTCTCGACGAACTGAAACTACCGCACCGAAGAGAATACTTTGAACCATGTTCAAACTCAGCAATTATCAAAAGGATGCTCAACAATCTGATATCTTCCTTTCAGCGGGTCGGAAACTCGGAAAAAGTAGAGGAATTAACACTTCTAAGAAACATCATTCGAGGCAATTAAATCAGAAGGGATAGGATTCGTATATTTGGAGTATGAAGTACAACCATACCGTAGAGGAGCGATTCATTAGGTACGCAAAAATAGATACCACAGCCGATCCAAATTCAACTACTTTCCCATCATCAGAAATACAAAAAGACCTCGGTCGTCTTTTAGTCAATGAGCTTAAAGCATTGGGGGCGTCAGACGTTGAAATGGACAAATGGGGGTATGTTTTTGCGACAATTCCTTCGAACTCTGATAAATCAAATGTACCAACCATATGCTTTTGTGCTCACATGGATACAGCACCGGACTGCAGTGGAACAAATGTAAAACCAATCGTTCACAGAAACTACCAAGGTGAACCAATTGTCCTTCCTGACGACACAACACAAATTATAACCAAAGAAAAACAAACCTATCTTCAGGGTAAATATGGAGATGACATCATTACGGCAAGTGGTGAAACCCTTCTTGGTGCCGATGACAAGGCGGGTATTGCAATCATCATGGATTTTGCCAAGTATATGCTAGAACATCCGGAACTAAAACATGGAGACATCAGAATCTTATTTACTCCTGATGAAGAGATTGGGAAAGGAGTAGATCACCTCGATATGGAAAAACTCAACGCGGACTTCGGTTACACATTAGATGGAGGACCTGAGGGCTCAATTGAAGATGAGTCTTTCTCTGCAGATGGCATGAAGGTGACCATAGAGGGCTTGAGTGCACACCCAGGTTATGCAAAAGGTAAAATGGTCAATGCAATTAAGATGGCAGCATTGCTCGTGGATTCATTACCAAAAGACACCCTTACACCAGAAACCACATCGAATAGAGAAGGTTTTATTCACCCATTTGCCATTGAAGGTGCGCTCGAAAAAGCCTCTGTGGAATTTATCATTCGTGATCATCAGACATCAAAATTAGCAGAATACGAAAAATTGATTTCTGAAACCATGCAATCAATTGCAGATAATCATCCAGGAATTGAGTACAATATTGAAATCTTCGAGCAGTACAGAAATATGAAGGAAATCCTCAATAAGTATCCTCAGGTTTGCGACTATGCAGGAGAGGCCATGGAGAAAGTTGGTGTAAAGCCAATATTTAAAATTATTCGTGGGGGTACTGATGGATCCAGGATGTCCTTTATGGGTATGCCTTGTCCAAATATTTTCACCGGTGAAATGGCGATACATTCGAGACAGGAATATGTAGTTGTTCAGGACATGGAAAAGTCTGTTCGTACCCTAATCGAGCTGATTCAAATTTGGGAGAAAAAGCATGAATGAAAGGCTGATTCTAAAAGAAATTGAAAGTAAATCTTTTCAATCCATTTATTTGCTCCACGGTGAGGAACCCTACTTTATTGACCTCATCTCAAATGCGCTCATTGACAATGTTTTAAAGGATGACGAAAAAGAATTTAACCAAAGTATCCTTTATGGCAAGAGTACCGATCTGAACATCCTTGTGAATGAGCTACGGTCATTTCCAATGGGCAGCGACAAACGTCTGGTTGTATTAAAAGAGGCGCAAGACTTTAAAAATTTCGAAGAACTCTGCCCCTATTTTGAAAACCCAAATCCTACGACAATATTTGTGATTTGTTACAAGTACAAAAAGTACGATACCCGAAAAAAGTCGCCCAAGCTCATTGCTAAACAAGGTACTGTATTCCTTTCTGAAAAAATTAAAGAATACCAACTAAACGAATGGATACAACGCTATGTAACCGGACGTGGATTTAGCTTAAATTCAAAAGCAACGATGCTACTCAACGAATTTTTAGGAAATGACCTAGGACGTATTGTCAATGAAGTGGAGAAGCTAGGTGTCATATATCCAAAAGGAACGGCACTCGATGAAAAACATATAGAGGAAAACATTGGTATTTCTAAAGACTATAATTTATTTGAGCTAACCAATGCCGTTGCAGCACAAGACATTCACAAAGCCTTTAAAATCATCCACTATTTTGAGATGAATCCAAAAGCCGCGCACATCACTACAGTTGTTTCTTCACTTTTTACGTTTTTCTCAAACGTCCTTAAAATTCACTTCTTAAAATTTACTGCCCGTGAGGCCATTGCAAAAGAGCTACGCATCCATCCTTTTGTTGCCGGGGAGCTCAATAAAGCGAAAGCAAAATTTAGCCCAAAAAAAATCGCATACAATATGGAAGTTCTTCAAGAATATGATTTAAAGTCAAAGGGATATGGCAATACAAGTTCGAGCCAAGCAGAGCTCATGAAAGAAATGGTTTTTAAACTGTTAAACCCATGATTTTCTATGCCCCAGACTGTTCGATGCAGCACTCGGAGTATACGCTTTCAGAGCTTGAATCCAAACATTGCATTAAAGTATTGAGAAAAGTAAATGGAGATAAAATTGAACTCGTAAATGGAAAGGGAGGGCAATTCGTTTGTGAGATCATAGACCAGCACATCAAAAAATGTAGGGTTAAAATCATCAAGCCAACTCAGCATGAGCCACAAAATAAAGCACTCCATGTTGCAATGGCGATTCCAAAAAGTAGTGACCGTCTAGAGTGGTTTCTAGAGAAGGCAACAGAACTCGGATTATCAAGGCTTTCTCTGATCAACTGTACGAACAGTGAACGCAAATCAATCAATCAAAAAAGACTGGAAAAAATAGCCATATCTGCATTGAAGCAATCAAAGAGATACTATCTGCCTAAGATTGAAGCTCCCATCCCTTTTTTGACATTTATTAAAAATGAACCTGATGGATATATTGGTCATTGCTACGAGGCAAAAAAGAAGCCAGCCACAACAATATCAAAAGCAGCTCCCATACTCATTGGACCCGAAGGGGATTTCTCTCCAAAAGAGGTTGAGGAAGCCAAAGGTGCTGGATATATTGAAATAGAGCTGAGCAAAAATAGATTGCGGACGGAAACTGCAGCGCTTTGCAGCGTTTTTTACTTGTTAAATGTATAACGGAAAACTTCGAAACTATTTTTGTGACGGTCGTCTTTTTCTTGCTTTAGGACCAATTCTTTCCTCCACTTACTTTCGTCAAATTCTGGAAAGAAAGTATCGGCATCATAATCCCCATCGACATAGGTAATATACATTTCATCCACAACTTCTTGCGCTAGAGCAAGGGCGTAAATCTGTCCACCGCCAATGATGAAAATGGTTTTTTCGGAATCGTATTCATACGCCCCAAGTGCATCATCTAGGGAGTTAAACACGTCACAGTCTTTCGCCTTGAAGTTGGAATTGCGTGTAAGGATAACATTCCTTCGATTGGGCAGAGGTCTATATTTTTCTGGAATCGAATCATAATTTTTTCTGCCCATGACCACAATATGATTTACTGTGGTCTCCTTAAAAAACCGCATGTCATTCGGTAGGTGCCACATAAGGTCATTGTTTTTTCCAATTCCCCTGTTTTTATCCATTGCTACGATTAGAGAAACCTTCATTATATGGCTACTGCAGCTTTAATATGTGGATGAGGGTCATAATTCAACAATTCAAAGTCCTCAAACTTGAATTCAAACAGATCTTTTACATCTGGATTTATTTTCATTGTAGGAAGCGGTCTAAAATCTCTCTCTAGCTGAAGTCGAGCTTGATCAAGGTGGTTGGAATAAAGGTGGGCATCGCCAAGTGTGTGAACGAAATCTCCCAATTCCAAATTACAAACTTGAGCGATCATCATTGTCAAAAGTGCATAGGAGGCAATATTGAAAGGTACTCCTAAAAAGGTATCTGCGCTTCGCTGGTAGAGCTGACAGCTGAGCTTATTATTGGCGACATAAAATTGAAAAAAGGCATGACAGGGAGGTAAGGCCATTCCAGGTATTTCTGCCACATTCCATGCGGAAACAATGATTCTTCTAGAATCGGGGGTCTCTTTAATTTGCTTCAGTATTTGTTTAATTTGATCTATGCTCTCGCCGTTTGCAGTCGGCCAGCTGCGCCATTGAGAACCGTAAACAGGACCCAAATCACCGTTTTCATCTGCCCATTCATCCCAAATTGAGACCTTGTTGTCTTTTAAATAACCAATATTGGTGTCCCCTTTTAGGAACCACAGCAATTCATGAATAATGGAGCGCAAATGGAGCTTTTTAGTAGTTAAACACGGAAACCCCTCATTTAAATCATAACGCATCTGGTAGCCGAAAACGGAAATTGTCCCAGTCCCAGTTCTATCCTCTTTTCTTGTTCCATTATCTAAAATATGCTGGAGCAAATCATGGTATTGTCTCATGTTTCAAAAATAGAATTTTTTAGCACAGATTTTTCAAGGAAAGACAAGGATTTTTTAACAAGTTAATAACCATTAAAATACGTAGAAATATATTAATTTTAATTCCATGAAAGTGCTTGTACTCTCTTTTCTACTGATATCCTCATTTGGCTTAATTTCCCAGATTAAGAGAAAGGATCTTGGTCGCTATCAGGGTACCTTAGCAGCTTATAAAATCAATAGTGGAAAGGAATTACTGACTGTTCAAGCTTGCCCTATATCAGTGTCTCTGAATAAAGAAAATCTAATATTGAAAATTGGACCAAGAGAATATACGGCCACATATCAAGTAAAAAAACTCGAAAGAAGAAAGTATGAAATTCTTGTTAAGGTCCCCTACTCGGATTTAAAAGAATCTTTCAGCTTGAATGGAAAGCGCAAAGAGATGCTACGAAAGGGTATTTTCCCTCAGCCAGACTGCAAGCTCACAAAAGAGTTATAAAGGGAACCTTAATGTAAAGGTGGTCCCCTCTCCTATGTTACTCTTGACAGAAATTTTTCCATTATGTCCTGCAACAATAAGCTGTACGTAGTATAAACCAAGACCAAAACCTTTGACGTTGTGTACGTTACCTGTCGGGACCCTGAAAAACTTATCAAAAATTGCCTTTTGATGATCTTTACTTATACCAATCCCCTTATCTGAAAAATCAATCGTAATATATTGCGGGGACACCTCAGTTTTAATCGAAATCTGAATATCTCCTTCGCTATACTTTACAGCGTTGTCCATGAGATTGTAGAACACATTGGTCAGGTGAACGCGATCAGCTAAAAGGATATGAGAGGTGGTCGATAGATTAAGTTTTAGCTGGCTTGTTTTTTCAGTTTGAAATGCTTCAAAATTTTCCTTTAATTGGGTTAAAAGTTCGCGTAGATCAACTTTTTCTTTATTCAATACGAGCTCATTTTTATCAAGCTTGGCAACATTTAAAACCCGTTCAACTTGCTGCTCTAAGCGCTTATTTTCATCGTAGATGATACCAGCATACTTTTTAACTTTATCCGCAGAGGTTTGCCCACCTTGCAAGAGCATTTCAGACGATAGACTAATCGTTGAGATGGGTGTTTTTAGCTCATGCGTCATGTTATTGATAAAATCGTTCTTCACCTCTGATAGTTTTTTCTGTCGAAAAATAATCACAAGAGAATACATGAAAAAGAAGGCAACCAACAAGACAATGATACCTATATAAATCCAAGGCGAGATAAACTTAACGGGGACGATAGGCTCTGCTCTAATATTTGGAAAAAACACAGTGAAGTAATGTCCGTCATTTTTAATGGTCACATTTTCAGCGGTGATGCCCTCTTGATTTTTGGAAGATGGCTCATACAATGAATCCTTTGAGAACTTAATTAAATTTCCATAAACAATAGAGTCCGTGAAACAATCATAAATTCCGTAAACAAAATTTTGATTGATATTCTGTGCATAAAACGATTTTTTTAGCAGTGTCTCGAGATAAAACGGTTGAAGTTCCTCATTGATATCAACCATAAACCGATTGGAACGAATCTGCTTGACTGCGCCATAAAGCTCCGAACTATCAGCAAGGTTTGTATTAATTTGCTCCAATACATTTCGCAATGCCACGTGGCTCTGTTCCGAAAACTCCTTAATATTGAGGCTATCCTCTTTCTCTTGAATTGCAATATTGATATCCTGCAGCTCCATGGTCTTTCGGACCCACACCAATTGCACAACAAGAATGCTTGCGATGGATAGAACACCAAATAAAATTAAAGTATTGAGAGAATAACGTCCCATAGTTATTTGACTAGTAAACCAAAGATAGGGAATTCAGAATTTTAAAATCCTTGTACTCCGTTTACAGTGGTATACTTCAAAATGTTCTTTTTATCAGGGTGGATCCTTGCAAAAGCAGATTGGACTGCCAAGGTTCCCTCATGAAAACCACACAATATGAGCTTAAGCTTATTGGTGTAGATATTTACGTCACCTATGGCGTAAATTCCTGGGATATTTGTGGAATAATCTGTCGTGTCTACCTTGATCGCATTTTTTTCAATTTCTAAGCCCCAGTTAGCAATAGGTCCTAAGGATGGCTTTAAACCAAAAAGAGGTATGAAGTGATCGGTCGACTCTTCAAAGTCTCCTTCCTTCTGATGCCTTATAGTCAGGCTTTCTAATTTTGATTCGCCGTTCAAACCGACAACTTCGGCCTCTGTAATCAATCTTATTTGCTTTTGATCCGCCAAATCAATGACACGCTGAACAGAATCAAGATGCCCTCGAAACGAGCTGCTTCTGTGGACCAACACCACCTCTTTGGCAATTTTCTTTTCTGCTAAAAATATCGACCAGTCTAAGGCAGAATCTCCTCCTCCAGCAATCACACATTTTTTACCGCGGTAAAATTCGGGGTCTTTTATGATGTACTCAACACCCTTATCCTCAAAATCATTGATATTGGAAATCGGAGGTTTTCTAGGCTGAAAAACCCCGAGACCACCGGCAATCATGACTACTGGCGCTGCATGTTCAACCCCACTCTTCGTCGTCACAATAAAGGAATCATCTTCCTGCTTATCGATAGAAACTGCCGCATCACCCAAGGTAAAACCAGGTTTAAAAGGTTCAGCTTGAATCATGAGGTTATCCACAAGCTCTCCGGCAAGTACGGATGGGAAACCAGGAATATCATAAATAGGTTTCTTCGGATAAATTTCAGCACACTGACCTCCAGGAATAGGAAGCGAATCAATTAAATGACATTTTAGCTTTAAAAGACCTGCTTCAAAAATTGTAAATAAACCCACAGGACCAGCACCGATTATGATAATATCTGTTTTAATCATTTCTTTATTTAAAAGTTCTACAAAATTAAAGAATTCTATAAATTCTTGACCGCATAAATAGGGTATTCTTAAAGAAACAACTTCAACAAGCGGAAGTTCAGTTACATTAACTAAAAATAGGTCAATTTACGCCAGATAAATTCCAGAGGACCTTGTCTGTAGCGACTCATTACCCAATTTGATAAGAGGAAAATTAGCGCCCAAACAAAAAGAACAACTCCCCATTGTTGAAGACGATCAAATTTTGCAAAATAACCGAAGCCATGCCCGTAAAAAATGAAGGTACAAACGATGGAGCTCATGATATAATTCGTAAAGGCCATTCGACCTACTTTTTTCAGTAAATATTGCAATCGAGTAGCGAAACCAATTGTTGACCAGTATACCAAAATAGAAATATAGGATAAAGCCATAAAAAAAGAGGCAATGTAAGTGAATTGATGGCCAACAGTCATAGACCAAGCTCCTTCCCACAGGTATTCATATGAGAGAAATAAACCAGTAGCGGAAATAACCAAACCTGCAAATAAACAAACCAGTCCAAAACGCAAGTAATAAACCCTAGCTTTAATTGCCTGAAACCATTGCATTCTAAAGAGAAGAATACCTGTAATCATCATCGCAGAATAGCGCCATAAACCATCATAAAGGAATAAGGAGGTCTCAAGGTAGGATGCGGCTTGAGATCTAGCTTGCATTTGCCCCAGGTATGAACTCCGGTATGCTTGAATTTCTTTTATCATATTGCTTGATTCAGGAGTCCATATTCCACCATAAATTTCACCTAATTCTTTGGGAGACAGTGTTAAATAAGTCAATAGGTCCATAAAAATTGGAATCATAAAAAGAAGGAAGCCTACAATCACCAAACGTTTTGAGCTCCAGTTTCGAATAAGAAAAACCAAACACCCACAAATTGCATAGGGGACCAAAATATCGCCCATCCAAATAAGGTGTGCGTGAAAGAGACCAAAGCCCAACAGCAGGAACATTCTTTTGTAGTGGTATCCAATCGGTTTCAATCCTTTCTTCTCGATATTTCGAACAAATAACATCATTCCAGCACCAAATAATATGGAGAACATACTCATGAACCGCATATCGGCAAAAAGAAAGGCAAAAGCGTGAAGCCATCCATTGATACCCTCAATACCAGCGCCAAGTGTGGGATTAATATACGCGACCCCGATATGAGAAAAAGAGGTGATGTTCATGATCAAAATACCGAGTATGGCAATCCCTCGTATTAAATCGAGCGAATCAATTCTGTTCTGTGTAGGAGCTGCTTTCATCGCTTGAATTTTCAGTGCAAAGTGCGCACTGTCTTTTTCTTTTGTTGATTCTTAATTACACCATTGGCAATGACCACAAGAATGATCAAAATTGATCCTATGTAAAAATTGGATCCAAGCTGCTCGTGCTCTTTCAAAATAAAAATGGCCAAAATAATTGTGTATACCGGTTCAAGGTTGATACTCAAGGAAACCGTAAACGCACCGAGTCTCTTTACAATATCAATGGTTACTAAAAAAGCAAATGAGGTGCAAACAATCGCTAAAAACAAAAGCCAAAAGAAATCTGACATTGACATTACAAGCATCGTGGTATCCAGCTTACCTGTCAAAGCCATGAAGATAGTCAACCCAACAAAACCCATTGCAAGTTCATACATGCTGATATGGGTAGAAGGCATCTCTTCCACAAATTTCGCATTTGATACTGCAAAAAATGCAGCTAAAAAAGCAGAAATACCGCCAGCCAAAACAGCCCAATATTCATCGGTAGAGAAATCCCCTGAGACAAAGTAAATACCTCCAACAACAACGAGTCCCAAAAGAAATTCTATCCATGAAAATTTTTTCTTCATAATGATAGGCTCTAACCAAGCAACATGAAGTGTGGTTGTAGAAAGGCATAGTATCCCAAGGGATGCTGTAGATAGCTGAATTGAGACATAAAAAGTAACCCAGTGGGCCGCAACTACAAATCCAACAAAAGAAACCTTTAAAAACTGAGATTTTGGGATTCGCAAGACCCTCTTCTTATAAACGAGATAGAGCAATATAACGAATGAGGCAATCCCCACTCTATACCATACGATATACAGGGCCTCGAGGGAAATGAGTTTGCCTAAAATCCCAGTGAACCCCCATAAAAATATAATAAAGTGAAGTAAAAGATGGTACTTGTATTTGGTCAGCACGTTCTATTTCTTTTTTTTCCATTCACTAATGGACTTTTCATTCATTTCGATATATCTCCGACTATCTGATTTTTTTGCCGACTCCAAAGAGAGCTCCGCAGATTCTATGGCTTCAGAATATTTGCCAATGCTTGCATAAAGCTCAGCTTGAACCCTTGTCATCCAGTAAGCCGATGTTCCACGGATCTCAATTGCCTTGGCAATCCAAACCAATGCCTTTTGAGCATCTAATCCCTCAGCCAAGTAGTATTTTGCTGATTTATAATAATCAGAGGAGCTTGGTCCTGACATCACTGATTCAATACTTTTTAAGACTTGGCGCTCTGTCCCAAGTTCAAAAGGATAGCTTACTTTAATCTGATCCCAAGAAATATCTAGCGTTGCAGATTTTGTTCCAATATCATTAATGCTAATACTCATAGTCTCAACGGATAATGGTAAGGGTTTGACACTAGAATTTAGTCTGCACACGACTTTAGATTCCTCCCAAGTATCTGGGGTACCCCAATTACTGGTTTCATCGTAAAATATGAGCTCCCAGCTTTGCTCACCGGGGATGGCGAAAAGGGCATATTTACCTTGATAAACGGTGTCTTTCCCAAAATATACATCTCCCGAGACATCAATGGTCGAATTTTTATTTGCCCCCAAACGCCAAATTTTATTGTACGGAACAATATTACCGAAAACAATTCGCCCCCTTTTTGAAGGACGAGAATAGTCAAGGGTTATCTCGGTCAAACCTACAGTTTGGGTAAAGTTACATCGAGGACTAAGCTCGGGTGTTTGAACCTGAGCGAAGGAGGTAAAAGCAAGCAAAATAAAAGAATAAAGAGCAACAAGGGATTTCCATTTTAGCAACATAGCTGAATTCATTTTCTGATTTTTAAAAATTACTTCTGTAAATGTAAGACCTATCGAATAGATATTAACAATCTAGTATGGTAAAAATTATTTTCATTCATTTAAAAGGCTGTCAAAATATTTAAATTTAAGTACTTAAGGACCATGCCATGGATGAAATTGGAGATAATAGAGAGGAGTTAGATGAAGAATTAGAGCGGTTTATTACTCTACTGAATCAGCTACTTCCACATTACCATTCTCTTTTAAAAAAAGAAGAGTTAGATAGCGATGAAAAAACCCGTCTAGGCGAGATTGAGCACTACTTAATTGGGGTGAATTCTAAAATTATGGAGATAAAAGGGAAGCTTGAACAAGACGTATTTGGACGTTCAATTGACAGATATTATAAGCTCAAAGATTTAGCATACGGAGGCGACCCGCATTCAAAATTAAAACTGGAAAAAATGCGCGAAGAACTCACAGAATCGCTGAAGGCCGGAGAGCTAATCAACTTTAATTAAAGACTTCCTTTCAAGATTATACTAATTTTACAGCATGGAAACAGGTCGTAATTCACGAATCCTCGTTGTTGGTGGAGGAAGTTGGGCAACTGCGCTTATTAAAATTCTAAGCCAAAATGTGAATAGTATATCTTGGTGGATGCGGGATGAATCTGCCATTGAGCATCTTAAATTACATTCCCATAATCCAAAATATCTGCAGTCTACGGAGTTCGATATGGAAAACATCACTATTTCCTCCGACCTAAATACGCTAATTGATGGTGCTGAAATAATTATAATTGCCGTTCCCTCTGCTTTTGTTCACGCTACCTTTAAAAAAATTACGGGTGAAGCATTGCACGGTAAATTTATTTTCTCAGCATTGAAAGGAATGATTCCCGAAATGAATGTAATCCCAGCGCGTTATTTGCATAAAAACTTTGGCATACCCTATTCGAAAATTGGCATCATCTGCGGGCCATGTCATGCCGAAGAGGTTGCAATGGAAAGACTTTCATATTTAACAGTTGCATGCTCCGAAATATCCGTAGCAAATGAAATGGCCAAACAATTAGAATGCAGGTATATTAAGGCCTCGGTATCTGATGACTTATTTGGTACCGAATTCTCCGCAATTTTAAAGAATGTTTATGCGCTTGCCACAGGTATTTCCGCAGGTTTAGGCTACGGAGATAACTTTCAGGCAGTATTAATTTCTAATTCAATTCGGGAAATAGAAAAATTTATCGATGCGCTTCACCCGATACATAGAGACACTAAAACAAGTGCCTATCTCGGAGATCTTCTGGTTACAGCTTATTCTAAATTCTCAAGAAATAGAACATTTGGTTTCATGATAGGAAAAGGTTACTCAGTAAAAGCCGCCCAGCTAGAAATGAATATGGTTGCAGAGGGTTACTATGCAGTCAAATCTTTACACGCAATAAAAAAAGAATTTGAGGTAGACATGCCCATATTGGACTATGTTTACAATGTCTTGTATGCACGTAAATCGCCCAAAAAAGGGTTACACTTTTTAACGGAAAAATTAGATTAATGAAGCCAATAAACGATTCGATTCTCGTTTTCAAATTTGGAGGTGCATCTGTTAAAAGTGCGGAGGCCATAAACAATGTCATCAATATTTTAAAGCTTTACAAAAATCGAAAAATCGTCGTTGTTGTTTCTGCAATGGGAAAAACAACCAATCAATTGGAAAGTCTTTTTGAAGCGACGCTAAATGAAGAATACGACTTATTTATTTCACAAAAAGATGCACTGTATGACTTCCATATTGACATGATCAACATACTTTTTTCGGGCCAAGCATGTGAAACTATCAAACATAAAATAGACCTTATATTTGATGACATTACCGCATTTTACCAAAAGCAGAGTGATCATTCAAAAAGCCAGCGCTATGATGCCTTCATTTCTTTTGGAGAGCATTTATCTAGTCTCATCCTTCAATTCAAAATAGAGCAGGACCTCGAGGAAAGCCAATGGTCAGATGCTCGAAAGCTGGTTAAAACAGATGACCAGTTTCAAAAGGCGAACGTGAATTGGCAAAAATCTATTGAATTGATTAAAAATCACTGCCTTGGAGCTTTAGAGGCTAACAGAATTATCGTTACACAAGGATTCATATCCTCTAACAATTTGGGAGAAACGACAACATTGGGAAGAGAAGGTTCAGATTACAGCGCAGGCATTTTTGCACATGCATTGGATGCTGAATCTGTCACAATTTGGAAAGATGTACCTGGAATGCTTAATGCAGATCCAAAATTCTTCGAGAACACACAGAAATTAGATCGAATATCCTTTAGAGAAGCCATTGAATTATCCTATTACGGTGCAAGTGTAATTCATCCCAAGACATTAAAACCACTTCAAAATAAGCAAATACCACTTTATGTTAAGTCATTTATGAATCCAACGGCCGAGGGGACGACAATCGATGTTGACACATCAAATGACCATATGATTCCATCTTTTATCTTTAAAAAAAATCAGGTCCTCTTTTCAATTACACCAAAAGACTTTTCCTTTTTGATTGAGGCAAACTTAAGCGATATCTTCCTAAAACTTTCAGAGGCCGAGGTAGAAATAAATATTATGCAAAATTCAGCATTGAGTTTTTCTTTTTTGGTGGACTACGATAAGAACCAAATCAGAGCCATTATAGAGCAACTAAGTCCATCTTATGAGGTCAAATACAATACTGAGTTAGAACTAGTAACCGTGAGGCACTACGATAAAAAAACAAACGATTTCGTTTGCAAAGGGAAAAAAATATTGCTCCAACAAAGAACAAGAAAGACAGCGAGATTTGTTTTAGGAAAGTAAAAATACCCCCTATTAGGTATACACGATGTATACATATAGGGTTATATTTGCAGACTACATTTAAATTTTAAGGTGTCTAGAAGCACTTTGTAATTTGGATAAAAACATAAATAGTATCCTGTTCTGTGTGTATTACTACAAACAGAAAAATCAAAGAATTAAAAAGAAAATGAAACTAAGAAAATATATCCCCGTCGGTTTTTTCATCTTAATCATTGGTCTCTTATTGAGTTGCGGAGACAATAAACCATTAAGCGAAAAGAAAACGGTTATTTGTACAACAAATGTAATTGCCGATGCAATAAGTAATATTCTCCCCCCAGATTTTGAGGTTAAATCTTTAATGGGACCTGGAGTAGATCCGCACACCTACAAAAGCAAAACCTCAGAAATAAAAAACATGAAAAATGCTGATGTAATTGTATACAATGGAATCGACTTTGAGTCGAATTTAATCGATGCCATCGAAGAAATTGGAAAATCAGGATTTGTAATTAGTTTAGGTGATCTTGTTCCCAAAGATAGGTTAAGAAAAACGACAGATTTTGGCTCTGCTTATGATCCTCATTTTTGGCACGATGTGAATCTTTTTTCAACATCAGTGAGTATAGCCGGTAGTCAATTATCCGTGAAATTTCCAGATTCAAAAAATTACATTGACTCCGCCACAAACTCTTACACCAAAAAATTACTTGAGACCGAAAGTTATGTCCGTAGTGAAATAGCAAAAATACCAAGCAACGCCAGGGTGTTAATTACTGCACACGATGCATTTGGTTACTTTGGAAGATCTTTTGGAATTGAGGTCAAAGGAATACAGGGCATTTCTACTGCCTCGGATATTTCGATAAGAGGAATTACAGAGCTGACTGACTTCATAGTTTCGCGCGGTATTCCAGCAATATTTGTTGAAAATTCAGTTTCACAAAAAAACATTAAATCCGTCATTGAAGGATGCCAATCCAAAGGATTAAACTTGTCCATTGGAGGCACTTTATATAGTGACGGTTTGGGGGATACTGAAAGTGGTGCTGATACGTATATAAAAATGATCAGAAAAAATACAAATGCTATTGTCGGCGGATTAGGAAAATGATTAAAAAAGAGCACAGCCCCATACTTGAAGTTCATGACTTGACCGTTACCTATGACAGCAAACCTGCTCTTTACAATGCTAGCTTTGGTATACCGAAAGGAAGTATGGTGGGATTGGTTGGGCCGAATGGCGCTGGAAAATCTACCTTACTTAAGGCGCTTATGGAGCTTGTACCACATTCAAATGGATACGTGAAATTTTTTAATGAGAATTTGGATTCGGTAAGAAAAAAGATTGCCTACGTTCCACAAAAAGAATCGGTTGATTGGGATTTTCCCGCAACTGTTTTTGATATCGTAGAAATGGGACGTTATGGAAATAAAAGTCTTTTTAAAAGGTTAAACAAAGAGGACAAGGAAATTGCGAAAGAAGCGCTGGCTGAGGTGAAAATGCTAGAGTATGCTGATAGGCACATTTCAGAACTTTCAGGAGGACAGCAGCAAAGAGTTTTTATAGCGAGGGCGTTGGCTCAGAAAGCGGATATCTACCTGATGGATGAGCCTTTTGCCGGAGTTGATGTAGCCAGTGAGAAAACAATTGTCAATATTCTAGTGCAACTTCAAAATGAAGGTAAAACGATTTTTGTTGTTCATCATAATTTACAAACCGCCGTGGAATATTTCGATTGGATGATTTTAATCAACAAGAACATTGTCGCAAGCGGTCCAACAAAAGATGTTTTTACACCCGAATTACTTCAAAAAACATATGATGGAAATCTAACAACACTGGAACAAATTGGGCAAGTAATCCAAAATAAACAATTCTCAACAAGAAAATCATAAATGGATTTTTGGAGTGACTTTTTATATTTCTTTTCATTTCAAGATACAAACATTAATAATGTTTTAATAGGTACCTCTGTGCTCGGTTTTACCTGTGGCATCGTAAGTGTTTTGGTCGTTTTAAGTAAAAAAGCACTCATCGTAGATGCCATATCACACGCCGTTTTACCAGGTATTTGCATAGGATTTATGTTTACAGGTGTTAAAAACCCCATCTATTTAAGTATTGGAGGAATGGCTGCAGGAGCAGCCGCTGTGTATTTGGTTGATTGGATTTCTCGAATTTCTCGGATTAAAAAAGATGCATCAATTGCCATTTCATTATCCGTTTTATTCAGCTTTGGAGTGATTCTATTAAATATTATTCAACATTCAGGGAACAGCAATCAAAGTGGTTTAACAGATTTTCTTTTTGGAAAAGCCGCCACAATAATTGAATCCGACTTATATCTATTCTTAGCCGTTTTTACTCTTGTGATCTTCATACTTACAGTCTTTTATCAACATCTAAAAATAGCTCTTTTTGATGCTGGTTTTGCCAAAACAATTGGTCTTAGCGAAAGGTTATCTCAAGGGTTAATATCCGGTCTGGTCATCATCAGTACTGCTGTTGGCATTCAAACCGTAGGTATTATTTTAATGAGTGCACTACTCATTTCACCTGCCTCAGCCGCGCTTTTTTGGACCAATAATTTTAAAAAAGCAATTTTAATATCTGGTTCATTTGCAACTTTAAGCAGTGTTTTGGGTGTTTTTATTTCCTTTTTATCAGCAGACATGCCCACAGGCCCATGGATTATCGTTGTGCTTTCAGGTTTTGCTTTATTTTCAGCATTTTTCTCGAAAAAAGGAATTATCACAAAAAAATTAAGGGCAAAAATGGATGATTCGTATAATTTATCGGAAAAAGAAAATTAATGTTTGATTTTTGGATCATATTGACAGCTTGCATCATAGCGATAAACTCAAGTTTGCTAGGCAGTTTTTTGGTACTCAGAAAAATGAGTTTAATTGGTGACGCCCTATCCCACTCAGTTTTACCAGGAATAGTAATTGCATTTCTGATATCAGGAGAGATTAATTCTTTTTGGATGCTTATAGGTGCTAGTGTCTTTGGGGTTTTTGCCATTCTTATCATCGATTGGTTAAACCGCTTTGGAGGATTTGGCAAGGATAGTGCCATTGGAATTATTTATACATTGCTATTCGCAATTGGAATAATACTCATCACATCAATTGCAAAAAATTCAGATATAGATGTTGACTGTGTGCTCTTCGGTGACATAAATACTGTTCCGCTTCTTCCAAAGATTCTAGCCATCCCTGTTCCAACATTTAACTTATTAATAATTGCTGTTGTTGTTATACTAACGTTACTATTGGGTTTAAAAGGTTTTAAGATCAGCACCTTTGATAAAAATCATGCGCAAACCTTGGGGGTTTCAATCACATTTTGGAACTATCTGCTCCTCGGACTTGCAAGCGTTTCAACAGTATTTAGTTTCGACAGTGTTGGTGCGATCATGGTTATCGGTTTAATCGTCATACCTCCTTCTTTTGCAAATATTATCACAAGAAAGCTATCTCGATTTCTGATAATTTCTGCATCATTTGCAGTATCTAGTTGCATTCTTGGCCATTGCATAGCCATTTATTTGGATATACCTACAGTTCCAACCATTGGTTTTTTGATGGGTTTAATTTTAATTTTAACACTTATTTTTCAAACCTTCAACAAAAACTTGCAACAGCATACATGAGTAAAAATCCTTAAACAAGGATGATTATTAAGTAGAACAAGTAAATCCATTCATGATGCAAATAAAGTTAAAACCCAAGATTGAATTAGGAACATTAAAATCAAATCAAAAGACGCTGAATTAGCTCAAATGAGGACATCTATAATGCGTAGACTTTTTAAAGCGTCTCATGATGTTGTTAATGTTCTGTTAATTTTTTTTTAAGGAAAAGTCTTCTTCGTATTTTGGTGTAACAAAAAATTTAAAATGAAAAAATTATTTATCCTATCCATTCTATTCATTGGTGCTCTAGCCATGAATGTTAACGCACAAGCTGAAGTTCAAAGTGGTGCAAAAATCGAGTTCACCAAAGAGGTGCATGACTACGGTAAAATCAAGTACAACGGAGATCCGTATTGTATATTTGAATTTAAAAACACAGGAGATCAGCCCTTGATTATCTCAAATTCAAAGGGTTCTTGTGGATGTACCGTTCCAACATGGCCAAAAGAACCGATTGCTCCGGGCGCGACAGGGTCGATTAAAGTTAAGTATGATACGAAAAGACCAGGACCGATCAATAAGAGCGTGACCATTACTTCTAATGCAGTTAATGCCGCTACAAAAGTTTTAAGAATTAAGGGAGAGGTCGGTCAAGCACCAAAAAGTGGCGCACCGGTTAATAGTTCAGGGGCTCCGGCAAAAATGTAAGTTGAGAACCACAATTCTGCTATTCATATTTAAAACCGCCATTGTCATTGGACAATCGGCGGTTTTTTCTGTAAAATATAAAACGATAAAATTCCCACCAACAAAAGAAGGTGAGGTGCTTAAGTTTAGCTACCAGGTAAAAAATACAGGTAAGGCTCCTTTAGAAATATACTCAGCAGATACAGAATGCTCATGTACCGATGTTATCCTTCCAGCTGATAAAATTCTCCCGGGGCAATTTGGGATAATTCAAGTGGTTTTCGATACCAAAGGCAAATACTATTTCCAAAATAGAATCATATACTTGAATACCAATTCCCGGAGAAGAAGAGAACTCGTAAGATTTAAAGTTTTTATCGAACCTTCACCCGAACGAGAGTTAGAAAAAAATCCTTAGTCATATTTAAAAACTTTTAAGGCTTTATTTTCGTCTGGCGTGATAAAGTGCAGCAGATAAGCACCGTCTCGAAGTCCATGTGTATACAAATTTAAAATCCAACCATCTAGGGTTTCTATTTTTTCTAACTCGATGGGGACGGATTTGCCGCTCATATCTTCAAGAGAAACAATAAAGTCGTCAGAAAAATAATCTTGAACTCTCAATTGTATTGCCTCATGAAATGGATTCGGAAAGGCCTCCAAACTCAATTGATTCTGAAATTGAGGTGCGCAAATTGACTTCCTAATTAAAGCAATAAATTCATCAGGTGCCACAACACGAACCCCTTCATCAAGCAGGTCATTAACATACAACAAACTATCCACCGAATTCGACCAAGCGTGCACAGCAACTAAAGTATATCCTTCAACAGAATATGGGTCTTTACGCGCATTATTTAGTTTGTGTGCCAAACTTTCACCAGTCTCAAAACCACCCCAGAGATTATATTTTGCGGATACGATTGGCTTTAAACCATAACAATCCATACTTCCTTTCATTCTGCTATAATTAGAATAATCATAATAGAACAACCCATCCACCTGTTCTTGCTTAAGGTATTCTTTTAATTCGGGTTGGTAGATAGAATCATTATATGCATTACCCAGTATATTTACAATACGCAGGTCAGACTTTTCAAGGTATCCATTCATTAATGCGCAAGAGGCTTCGAGCTCAGGAAATAATTCTGGAAAATGATACGTGTACCCTGACGGACCAGCAACAAAATAATCTTTACCTGAATTGGTTGAAGCGGCCATCGAATATATTTTAGCCATAACGGTAGGTGCAACCTCAGAAAGAGATGGAGGAATTGTCCAGCCAATATCCATTAACCCTCTATTTTCTGAACCAAACCAACGACTGTCCTCTGCAAATAAATTGAGCATCCATTGAATATTATCACCATCAGACATTAAAAAACAAACCGTATGCGTATTTTCTTCAATTTCTGCTATCGCGGGGCCAACTTGCTGCTTAGTTTGTGCATTAAAATTTGTAAGTGTGGAAATATTGAACCCCCAATCAGCAGGATGCACTCCAATTGAATATTCAGAGGCTTTCGCCACTGTTTGATACTCATCATCGCCCCATCCAAATAGAACAGAATTAGGCTCCATATGAGCAAAGGCATTTTCAGTTGTGGTGCTGTGAATATCGTCATATACATGCAGGGCATTGGAAAGGATGGAATAATCTCCAAGAAATAAACATTTATCTTCTCTTTGGTAGGTAATAATTCGTTCATTCATCAAGGCAGCATAATTATCTATCACCCACTGCTCATCTTTATCTCGGACATCTAATATTTGAGTATATCCTTTGCTCTCAATTAAATCTTGCAACTCCGGGGTTACTGCCAGCGCATTAAAGGGGCCACATAATGAATTGGCTACATTGCTGGAGTTATCATTCAAATTACATAGAATATAACCGTATACATCCTGGGGTATCAAGGTGAGCGCAGTATCAATATTGCCGTCCATTTCATATGAAACATGTACGCTATATTCTTCCTGCAAATCTTGAATCCAAATGGAGCTCCCACTACCCTTATCTCTGTATATTTTAGGTTTCAATTTAGCACACAATCCCTGAATACTTTGTAAGAGAAGAAGCTCTGAATGTGAAAACAATTCATCGCTAAAAACAAAAAGTGTATCCGGCTGCACACTTGAAGGATAAGGACTATTCTCAATCCTATGAATTATAGATTGACCAAAACAATTGAATCCAATCTGTAAAATCGATACCAATAAAATCAATGACTTGAGTAAATTCAAATTTTCAAATTATTTGGTACAATAATATATGAAGTATTCAATTTTATTTGGCATAATGAACAGACCTTTTCTCTCGTATTACAGTGATTCGAACCTGACCTGGGTAAGTCATTTCAGTTTGAATTTTCTCAGAGATTTTAAAGGATAATTCTTCTGCTTTGTTATCTGAAACGCGGTCCGACTCAACCATTACTCTTAATTCTCGGCCAGCCTGAATTGCATAAGCACTCGCCACACCGTCAAAGGACATTGCCAAAGATTCTAAGTCTTTAATACGCTTCACATAGGCTTCGACGATTTCTCTCCTTGCTCCTGGCCTAGCGCCTGATACTGCATCACATACCTGAACAATCGGAGATATCAGCGTTGTCATTTCGATCTCATCGTGATGAGCCCCAATTGCATTCAGCACATCTGGTTTCTCTCCATACTTTTCAGCAAGCTTCATTCCTAATATAGCGTGTGGTAATTCAGGCTCATCCTCAGGAACTTTACCTATGTCATGTAATAGACCTGCTCTCTTTGCTATTTTTGGATTCAACCCGAGTTCAGATGCCATCGTTGCGCATAGATTCGCAACTTCTCGAGAATGTTTAAGAAGATTTTGACCATAAGATGACCTATATTTCATTCTACCAACCATTTTCATGAGCACTGGATGTAATCCATGAATACCTAGATCTATACATGTCCTTTTTCCCGTCTCCACTATTTCCTCTTCAAGCTTTTTTCCTGTCTTTGAGACAACTTCTTCGATACGGGCCGGATGAATTCTTCCATCGGTCACAAGCTGATGTAGCGCCAAACGAGCAATCTCTCTTCTAACTGGATCAAAGCATGAAAGCATGATGGCCTCAGGAGTGTCATCAACAATAATCTCCACACCAGTCGCTGCCTCTAAGGCACGTATATTACGCCCTTCACGACCAATAATGCGTCCTTTGATATCATCTGAGTCAATATTAAAAACAGAAACCGCATTTTCAATCGCTTGTTCTGTCGCAACTCGTTGGATGGATTGTATTACAATTTTTCGTGCCTCCTTGTTGGCATTCAGTTTGGCTTCTTCTGTGATTTCTTTGATTTTCACCATTGCCTCAGTTTTTGCCTCATCAACCAACGCTGACATCAACGATTCTTTGGCATCCTCTGCCGACATTCCACTGATTTTTGACAACTCCTGTACTCTTTTTTCTTGGGTCTTGTCTAGCTCTTTCATTCGAATTTCAAGACCTTTATACTTGACATCAAAATCAGATTTTATTCTTTCAATATTCTTTTCCTTACGTTGAATATCAGAAAGCTTGTGTTCTAATTTCTTTTCTTTCGCTTTTGCACGGTCCTCAGTGGATTGAATACGTCTTTCACGTTCTTTAACCTTCGCTTCATGTTCTTGCTTTAGCTTCAAAAACTTTTCCTTTGCCTTGAAGGCTTTCTCCTTTCTAATTGCCTCAGCCTTCGATTCGGCGTCACCAATGATCTTATCCGCTTTACTTTTAAGGAGTATTTTTTGTACAAATATTCCCAATATTAAACCACCAATGAGTCCCCCAATAATATATACTTCTTCCATTCTTACACAATTAAGTTTAATAATTGTGTTACCCTACACTATATTTTGTGATTTGCCGCGTCTAGCTGGTCCGAAATAGACTTGAGCGCCTCGTCTATAGGCCCAAGGTCTTGAACAGCTTTATCAGATGATTTCTGATTCGAATCTTTCTTTATAATCAATTGAAGAGCGGTCATGGCGATCAAATCCTGGGGATCTTTCACGGCATAACTCTTTTTCAGGTGTTCGATGGCAGAATTAATATTTTCTACGGCTGATAATACGCCTTGCTTTTCGCTTTCATTAATCGTCAAGGGATAGCTTCTACCTGCTATATTTACTTTTAAAGATATCTTAGCCATTTCTATTTTTTAAGCTCTTCTATACAGATTTCAATTTCTTTCACTAGTGCGTCTATCTCTTTGTTTTTTATCTCTATATTCTTAGAGCTAGACTCGGTAACATTTTTTTTAGTTGCCGCAATTGTTGATTCTAAATCTTCACGATGCTTGTTGCTTATATTCACAAGCTCAAGGTCTTTATTTCGTAGTGCTTCAGTAAGATTTTGATTCTCAATTTTAAGCGCCGATAGGGCTTTGACAAGCACATTTACTTTTTCTGAAATTTCAGAAATGCGATTTTGAATTTGGTCAACCATTTCAGACAACTTTACTACAAAGTTAAGATTGTAAGTAAATTTTAGCTGCTTAAACAAATTTATTTTCAAAAAAGTAGTTTAATCAACATTTATGAATTGATGCCAAATGTTTTTAAATAAAGCGGTTTACAATTAGAGAGATGGTCGAAGTTTCGATTCAAATATCTGGTGAGTGCAAGCTTAACTTGACCCTTTGCACTGATTTTTACAAAAGGATCAAATTCAGCATTTCTATTTTTCCACAGGTCTTGAATCTTTGGAGCACCATCTCCGAAATAAATGAAAGGCTCATCATCGATAAAGGTATCTTCTTCGATCACCAAAGATTTAAGCTCACGAAGTGCTGAACCATCTGCTTTACAAGTTTTGGTATACACTTCCATTCTTCTTGCATCGAGCATTCCGCAGATAATACGATCAGGGTATTTAAGTTTTCCTTGAGCCAAAAGGCTGTCCAATGTTGGAATACAAATGATCGGAATCTGTAAGCCCATGCACAGTCCTTTTGCTGTTGATAATCCTATTCTTAAACCTGTATATGAACCAGGGCCGATTGAAACGGAAATTGCATCTAATTCGGTTGCCAACAGCTTTGCTTCTTTCAGTGCATCGATGATAAATAATGTCAATGATTCTCCATGAATATACGTATCCGTTTCTTTCTCAACCGCGGACAATACAGAACCACCTTTAGACACAGCGACTGAGCACATCTTTGTCGCAGTCTCAATATGTAAAATATGGGGCTGCATTACTCGGGAATCTCAAACTTAAATCCGACACCATGCAAATTTGATATTACAATTCTCGGGTCTTCTGCAAAATATTTTCGAAGTTTTGTGATAAAAACGTCAAGACTTCTTCCAACAAAATAATCGTCTTGCCCCCAAACTCCTTTTAAAATAATTTCTCGAGAGATCACTTGATTTTTGTACTTATAGAGGAAACGTAAAATCTGAGCCTCCTTTTTAGTTAAGGTTTTTTCTTTACCCGAAATGCTTAAAATTTGATTCTCTTTATCGTAGCTATATAAACCAATTTTATATACTTTTTCATCTTCTGTTTGTGCTACTTGCACTCTTCTCAGCAATGCCTTCACCCTAAGCTGAAATTCCTGTATGCTAAACGGTTTTGTAAGGTAATCATCACCCCCTGCCTCAAAACCAGTAATTTTGTCCTCTGTCATTGATTTTGCGGTGAGAAATAGAATAGGGACTTGAGCATTCACTTTTCTAATATCCTTTGCCAAAGAAAAACCGTCAAGTATCGGTAGCATTACGTCTAAAATACACAAATCAAATTCGCTCTCATTGAATTTAACCAATCCTTCAGAACCATCCTCAGCACAAGTTACATCATAATCTAAAGACTTTAAATGATCTGAAATCACAAGGCCCAAATTCACGTCATCTTCTACAAGTAAAATCCTAGTTTTCATTAAAACGAAGGTACAAAAAAAGAGCTCATTTTCAGAGCTCTTCTACTAAATCAACCTAACCTACCGTGTCCTAAAGATAGAGCTTATTTTCTCTGTATCAGCACATTTCAAATTTGATTTATACACATGTTTTACACAATATATCATCTTTAAATAGGCTCGGAAATACTATATTTGTTCTATGCAAAAGAAATCTGTTCTTATTGTAGATGACGATGATGACATAAGAAATCTTCTCTGCTATAACCTCGAAAAAAATGGTTTTCACGTCGAAACTGCAGTAAACGGAAAAGAGTGTCTTTCAAAACTTAAAAGTAAAAAACCAAATCTAATTTTACTCGATGTAATGATGCCAGAAATGGATGGTCTTGAGGTATGTGAACAGATCAAGTCAGAAAAAGAAAATGCAGATATTCTAATTTGTTTTCTCACCGCGAGAGGTGAAGATTACAGTCAAATTGCAGCGCTCGAAGCTGGTGGAGACGATTATGTAACCAAACCAATAAAACCAAAAGTTCTATTGAGCCGAATAAATGCAATTCTTCGCAGAACAGAGGGTAAAGTTGATTCCACAGCCAACGGAGTCCGAATTGACCACGATAAATATATTGTCCATAAAAATGGTGAAGAGTTGCTCTTTCCGAAGAAGGAATTTGAGTTACTTTCCCTTCTCATGTCTAAACCTGACCATGTATTTAGACGCAATGAAATTTTAGACTCCGTATGGGGTTCGGATATCATCGTTGGGGACCGAACCATTGATGTGCATATTAGAAAACTCAGAAGGAAACTTGGAGAAGAGCAAATATCAACTGTGAAGGGTATTGGATATAAGTACAATTCCAAATAATACAAAAAACACTACCCGAAAGCAGTGTTTTAAGTGATTTGAGTTATAGTCTTAGTGTA
>CAJWAO010000018.1 GCA_913020765.1 uncultured Flavobacteriales bacterium
GTTGGTGTCGGTGTGACGTCAGGTGTTGGCGTCGGTGTGACATCAGGCGTTGGTGTCGGTGTGACGTCAGGTGTTGGCGTCGGTGTGACATCAGGCGTTGGTGTCGGTGTGACATCAGGTGTTGGCGTCGGTGTGACATCAGGCGTTGGTGTAACATCAGGTTCTGGACTCGTCGGAGAAGAGTCGGGAAGAACATCTGGTTCTGGAACAATATCTGGGGTTGGTGCAGGAACAACGGCTAGATTTGTAGAATCAATACCTTTTTCCTTTCCATCACAATCAACAATGGCGCCATAAGGGGTATCTTTTTCTTGGTCTAAAAAATTTATTACCCCATCCCCGTCATCATCTTGAAATTTTTTCTGCAAGACAATATTTGCACTATCCAATTTTTTAATCTCATTTTCAAGATATGACATATCTGGAAAACAAGGAGAATATGCCCAATCCATATGTTCCTCATGTTTACCGAGATAAAAATTAAATCCAACTGATGCATTGGCAACAAAACCATCGAATCCTCTCTTGGCAACAGTGGAAAACATGTCAAAAGTTTTTTGCTGATAGATATGCCATATGAATGACGCATCAAAGAAAAGTGCTGCCCGTTTACCAAGCTTAATTTGAGGCGTAAAGCCGAACATTAAATTCGCCATGCGCTCATCCTTACCATCAATACTAATGGTGTCACTCCTAAGCATTGAAAAACCTCCGCCTGCATGAAATAAAAGACTAAGATGGTTGGTGAAATTCTCAAACATGAGCATGCGTCCAATATCAGCAATACCTTGAATCGAGGCACGGTAATAATCTGTTCTAAACGGCAGGCTAAAACCATTATCCCCTTTGTCGTCATGGGTTATTCTGTCGTAGCCAAAATCTATTTTGAAACCGTATTTATTGTTGAACATGTGACGTATTCCACCAGAGGTATGAAACAAGTCATAGGTGTTGGAAAAATAACCATCGGTATATGGTTTCACTGCGTTGGTAAATCCGCCACATAAGTCTAGAGACCATTTATTATTTTCCTCAAATTGACTAAATGAGATAAATGAAAGTGATAAAACAAAAGCGAAAATAAACGACTTACTCATGACCATTCTTTGTGAATTAACAAATATAGGACAAAATAAAAGAAATTCTTCTATTCTTCTTTAACGAAAACAAACTTCCTCAATTGAAAATTTGGCGGATCGTAATACTCCAAAACCAAATCTCGTTTTGTCCGCATTATTACTTTGTATCGCCTTCTTTCAACACCTGAACCAATAATCAATTCATCAGAATCTAAAATGTACTTTAAATCTTCACCTTGAAATTGAACTGTAAACGAATATGGAAGACTATTTATAATTAATTCAAACGACACAAATCCATCCGATATAGCAGTGTTGAAATTTAGATTTAGCTCACCATTGACATCCTTTAAAATATGTTCAACAAGTTGTCCGTCCGTTACTTTTATTTTAGCTATCGACCATGCGCCATCCATTTGACCGATGAATCGATTTTCCTTTGAACAAGAGGAAATACTTGACAGGAGAAATATGAATAGAATTCGTCTCAAGGGTCAAGCGAAAAAGCGATGGAATAAAAAACTTTAAGGCCAGTTTTCATTGCCTTCGGATCAATGTCAAATCTGGATTGATGGACGTTGTGCGTAATACCTTTGGATTTATTACCAACGCCTAGCCTAAAAAAACACACAGGTACCAAATGGCTGTAGAAGGCAAAATCCTCTGCTGTCATGCGCAGATCTAAATTAAACACATTTGACTCATCGAGGATATCACACGCCAATTTTCGAACTTTTTTTGTTAATTCAGCGTCATTTTTTAAGAAGGGATACCCTCTCGATATATGCAATTTTATCTTTCCTCCATATTTTAATTCGATACTTTTTGCTACATCTTTTATACCTGCCTTGGCTTTTTCTCTCCAATGTTCATTCATGGTACGAAAAGTACCTTTTATTTTTGCCGACTCTGGAATAACATTAGTCGAGCCAAGTGCCTCAAACAAACCAAAATTAATGACACTTGGAACATCAACTGGAGTATTTGAATTGATATAATTTTGAGCAGCTAATATGAACTCCGCTCCCATGAACATGGGATTAATGGTTTGTCCTGCGAGGGCACCATGACCACCTTTCCCAATAATCTCGAGATGAAGTTCATCACTAGATGCCATATACAAGCCCTCACGAAAGCCCACTTTACCAAATTCAAGGTCAGGAAAAACATGTAGGGCGAACATTTTGGAAACCACCGGATTTGAAAGCCCACCCTCATCAATAATTAAATTAGCACCGCCAGGATTCACCTCCTCACCCGGCTGAAAAATTAATTTTACCGGTTGCTTGAGTTTATTCTTAAAACGAAATAAAACTTCTGCTAAACCCAATAATATCGCAGTATGAACGTCGTGACCACAGGCGTGCATTATGCCATCCGTTTTGCTTTTGTAAGAAACTTCATTTTCCTCGTGAATTGGTAAGGCATCTAAATCTGCCCGAAAAGCAATACAAGGCTCATTCTTCTTGTGACCATCGCCATAGATTGTGACAATAACGCCTGTACCGCCTATACTCTTGAAACTAGAAATACCGATTTCACCCAAAATAGTTTTGACGAAGGCGGCAGTTTTGTACTCGTTATATGAAAGCTCAGGATACATATGCAAATGTTCACGATACTTACACATACGCTCATACACTGTGGACGCAAAAGCATTTATTTCAGTTAAATCAATCATCGTTCGAAACAATAGACTGATAACCAGAAAGAATCAATTTTATTGAGACCAGTGCCATTAAAATTCCAAAAAGAAGTTTTACGACATTTGGACTGAGTTTAAGGGACAGTTTTGAGCCGAAATAGGCACCAGCAAAAAAAGTGATCGCTACAATTAGGCCAAACTTCCATTGAACATTACCGTCTCTCCAATAATTCATTAGTCCAAGCCACACAACCGGCATAGCTAGGACAAAAAGACTCGTGCCCTGGGCTTCATGTTGCGTCAAGCCTAAAAGAAAAACAAGACCGGGTACAATCACAATACCTCCACCAACACCAACAAAACCGCTAAGAATTCCTGCAAATATTCCAATGGAACTAAGCAATAAGATTGTTTGAACCGTCATTTTACATTTTTTTTAAAATTAAGAATTCTAATCGACTAGTAAATTACATCCGCGTATGTCAGAATTTTCAATTCGACCTATAATTTCAAAACCATTATTCCTTTTCATCCCTAAATCATCTGTTGCTATGAAACTGCAACTATTGATATTGGCCAAATCAATAATATTTATGCCCGAACTTGTCTCCCCATCGATTATAGTCAGTGGGTCAGACTGATCTCTGTATAAAACTTTCATCCAAGGAGGTGTTGAAAATACCAAATCATCCTTACAATATGCTTGAGAAAGTAGTTCAGTCATGCCATATTCAGAATATAATTCGGTTATATTTAGCTCCTTAACAAGAAATTCATGCATTTTTGCCTTTGATAATTCTTTTCTGCGACCTTTCATCCCTCCCGTTTCGATGACCTTGCATCCCGATAGGTCTATTTTCATATCAATAAGATCTAATAATGAATATGATACACCAAACAATAAAGCCTGTCTTCCCTCCTTTCTTGCAGCGGCGACTAGCGATGGTATCTCTTGAGTATTCTCTAAAATAAATTGAGAACAATTAGATTGACTCAAACGCATCAAATGAGAAACCATGTAAACCAAGCTGGAATCTCCTTGCGCGATATAGTTTGGTAACAATCCCAATATCACAAATTTTTCAGGTGGGCCAATGTATTGTTGGAAAGCCAAAACAAATGATTTCTCATAAATGGATAAATCCTGGATATAATGCCGACTTCTTGTCCCTCCCGTTCCACTACTTTTGAAAACGGCATCTATTCCCTCTTTTGAAGAAGAATGAATTTTATATGATTTAAAAAAAGAAATAGGCAAGAATGGTATCTCAGATAGAGATGAGGGTTTCTCCCTATTTAAGGCCTTCGTATAATCCGAATAAATGGGGCAATGCTGAAATTGATACCGGAAAACTTCAAAGGCTAAATCTTCAAATTCTGACGGGTTATGATTACGGAATATTTTTTGTTTCAAATCCACAGTTACAAAGGTATTTAAAGTCTTCAATAATCAATAAAGTCATTACTTTTGAACTGAAAAACATTTTGCTTGTTATAAAGCCAAATCTAAAAGACAAAAATTGACTCGAACTTGTGTATTATTACTTCAATTGGGAACTCCTGATAGTCCATCCACAAGCGATGTTAGACGGTATTTGTCAGAATTCTTAAATGACCCTAGGGTAATTGATTTGCCATTTTTACTTCGTAAAATTTTGGTCAACGGTGTTATTGTTCCGTTTAGAGCCCCGAAGTCAGCAAAAATATACAAGGAATTGTGGGAGAAGAGTAATGGTGTATCACCTTTAATGACACACACGGAAAATGTCAAAAGTTTATTGCAGAAGAAATACAATGCAGAACAAGTCACCATTGAATTTGCCATGAGGTATCAGAATCCATCGATGGACTCAGTTATGGAAAAAATTCGTAGAGAAAACTATGACCATATTATAATTCTACCTCTTTTCCCCCATTACGCCAGTGCATCTGGAGGATCAGCCATTGACAAGGCATTAAAGATTATTAAAAAATGGTGGGTACTTCCTAAAATAAGTGTAATCAATCAATTTTGGGATAATGAAGGGTATATTAACTCAATTGTTGAAAGAAGCAAAGCATTCGATTTACAATCCTACGATCATATTTTATTCTCCTATCACGGTCTCCCGAACAGGCATGTTGATAAAGTTTACGAAGGAAGCGACCTTTGCACCGATCAACCATGTGAAGAGGAAATCAATGAAAAAAATAAGTTATGTTACAAGGCTACAGCCTACGCAACAACGAGGCTTTTGGCAGATAAAATGAATCTTCAACCTCAAGACTACACAGTTTGCTTCCAATCACGGCTTGATAAAAAATGGCTAACCCCTTTTTCCGACCAAGTTGTCGAAAAATGGGCGGAAAAGGGAGCGAAAAGGTTGCTTGTTTTTTCTCCAGCATTTGTCGCCGATTGTTTGGAAACAATCATTGAGATAGGCGCTGAATATCAAGAAATTTTCGAAGAAAAAGGTGGAGATGAGGTTCATCTTGTGCCAAGTAACAACGACCATCCAGAATTTATTGGAGGACTAGAAGAATTAATTAACAAAGAATTATAATTGTTTCTTGTACAAGAGTTTTATAATTTTGCAATCTAAAATTAAAACAATGTCGAATACAACAGAGCGCCTATCCTATAAGGTAAAAGATATTTCCCTGGCAGATTGGGGAAGAAAAGAGATAAAGCTGGCTGAGGCAGAAATGCCGGGCCTTATGAGCTTAAGAGAAGAGTACGGTTCCTCAAAACCATTGGCAGGTGCAAGAATTGCAGGCTGCCTGCACATGACTGTTCAAACAGCGGTACTTATTGAAACACTTGTTGAGCTTGGTGCTGATGTAACTTGGTCGTCATGCAATATTTTTTCAACTCAAGATCATGCGGCCGCTGCCATTGCTGCTGCTGGTATTCCTGTTTATGCCTGGAAAGGAATGAACGAGGAAGAATTCGATTGGTGTATTGAGCAAACGCTTTTTGCCTTTAAAAATGGTGAACCCTTAAATATGATTTTAGATGATGGTGGTGACCTAACCAATATGGTTTTTGACCATTACCCAGAACTTACAAAAGACATTAAAGGCCTCTCAGAGGAAACAACGACTGGAGTACACAGATTGTACGAAAGAAAAAATAATGGAACACTGGTAATGCCAGCAATCAACGTGAACGATTCTGTGACCAAATCGAAATTCGACAATAAATATGGTTGTAAAGAGTCATTGGTTGATGCAATTAGAAGGGCAACGGACACAATGATGGCAGGAAAGGTAGCTGTTGTTTGTGGATATGGTGATGTAGGTAAAGGTTCCGCGGCATCTCTGAGAGGGGCTGGTGCTAGGGTAATTGTAACAGAAGTTGATCCAATTTGCGCACTGCAGGCTGCAATGGATGGATTTGAGGTTAAAAAATTGAACTCTGTAGTAGACAACGTTGATATTGTGGTTACGACTACTGGAAACAAAGATATCGTTGTTGGTCCTCATTTTGAGAGTATGAAGGATAAAACAATTGTTTGTAACATTGGTCACTTTGACAACGAAATCGACATGGCTTGGTTAAATGAAACTTATGGAGATTCTAAAGTAGAAATCAAGCCTCAAGTTGATCTATATAATATCAAAGGAAATGAAATCATTGTTCTAGCAGAAGGTAGATTAGTCAACCTAGGATGCGCAACAGGTCATCCGTCATTTGTAATGTCCAATTCGTTTACAAACCAAACACTCGCTCAAATAGAGTTGTGGGAGAACTCAGACAAATATGACAATGATGTATATATGCTTCCGAAAGCATTGGACGAAAAAGTAGCACGTTTACACCTCGCAAAAATTGGTGTGGAACTTGAAGAGCTTTCCTCAGACCAAGCTGATTATATTGGTGTAAAAGTGGAAGGGCCATACAAACCTGAGCACTACAGATACTAAAAATGAGCTTAAGCTAATTAGAAAAGCGAGCCGTCGGGTTCGCTTTTTTTATATGATTTAGTTTTAAATAAATAAAAGAGATGAATACCGGTATCTAATATGACAATAAATGCCCTGGCTTGGATGTCATATCGCTACTTGGTGGAGCAAATTGCGTCAATGAAATACCTTTAACAGATTCCCGATATTCTTTTATTGATGGGATTCTTCCTAAGATAGCAGATAGAACTACCACAGGGGTTGAACCCAGAAGAGATTCTCCTTTTTTACGCTTTGAATCAGCGACAACTCGTCCTTGAAATAAACGCGTTGAGGTTGCCATCACAGTATCCCCTTTTTCGGCTTTTTCTTGGTTCCCCATGCAAAGGTTGCATCCTGGACGCTCCAAATAAAGAATATTATCATACTTAGTGCGAGCTAAGGTTTTGGGCGCGTTATCATCAAATTCAAAGCCCGAGTATTTTTGAAGTATTTCCCAATCACCTTCTTCTTTCAATTCTTCAATAATATTGTAAGTAGGTGCAGTAACAACAAGCGGTGCTTTAAACTCAACTTTTCCATAAATCTCCTCAAGGTTTTTAAGCATTTTGGCAACGATCTTTATATCACCCTTGTGCACCATACAGGAACCTACGAAACCTAAATCCACCTTTTTATTTGCTCCGTAATAAGATAATTCGCGAATTGTGTCGTGTGTGTAGCGTTTTGAAACATCCTCGTTATTAACATCCGGATCGGCTATCATCGGCTCATCGATAATACTTAAATCAACTTCAAACTCTGCATAATACTTCGCATTCTCATCTGGTGTAAGTGGAGGTACTTCACCAGACCTAATCTCTTCAATACGCTTGTTCGCCTTATCAATTAAACCTTGCAACACTTGCTTTTCATTATCCATCCCCTTTTCAATCATAATACCAATCCTACTTTTGGCAATTTCTAAGGATTCAATAAGTGTATCAGGTTGAGAAATACAAATGGATGCCTTTGCTTTCATTTCCGCAGTCCAATCTGTAAATGTGAATGCTTGGTCTGCTAGAAGTGTTCCAATATGCACTTCAATGATTCTTCCTTGAAAGACATTTTCGCCTTTAAAGTGATCAAGCATCTGTGCCTGAGTGGCATGAACTACATCCCTGAAATCCATATGCTCTGACATCTTGCCTCTAAAAGTGACTTTAACAGATTCTGGAATTGGCATGGATGCCTCACCTGTGGCCAATGCGAGTGCAACGGTTCCTGAGTCCGCACCGAAAGCAACGCCTTTAGACATTCTTGTATGAGAATCTCCACCAATAATGATTGCTCTATCGTCAATTGTAATATCATTTAATACTTTATGAATCACATCGGTTAAAGGATGGTATACTCCTTTTGGATCACGACCAGTAATTAAACCGAAATCATTCATGAATTTCATGAGTCGAGGTGTATTCTCTTGAGCTTTTAAGTCCCAAACTGAGGCTGTGTGACAACCTGATTGATAGGCGGCATCTACAATCGGAGAAACAACTTTAGCTGCCATCATTTCTAATTCCTGTGAAGTCATCAAGCCCGTTGTATCTTGAGAACCAACAATGTTGACATTGACACGCACATAGGAGCCAGCATGCAATATTGCTCCTGATGTCCCAACAGCGTTTCGATTGAATATCTTTTCTACTGCAGTTAAACCCTGGCCTTCATTAGAAATTTCTTTGGAAGGCGCAAAAACGATAGGCATCTGGATACCTAAGGTTTTTGCAGCAAAAGTCTGTAGCTTTTTACCAAAAACAATTGCATATGATCCGCCTGCCTTCATGAATTCTATTTTTTGAGGCGTAAATGCTGCGGATATATCTTTTAACTCCTTATTACCTGCGTATAGCTTTTTCTCTTTGGTATTGATTGTAAGAACAGTTCCTGTTTTGACAGAATAAATTTCTTCAAGTACGGGCTCTCCATCTTCATCTAAAATGGTATTACCGTCGGCGTCCTTCTTCTTTTGCCAGTTTTTGAGATCAATACCTATTCCTCCGGTTACGCCAACAGTTGTTAGGAATATCGGCGAAATTCCATTTGTTCCAGCAACGACCGGTGCAAAATTTATAAACGGAACGTAGGGACTAGCTTGTTTACCAATCCAAAGTGCGACGTTATTCACACCTGACATTCTAGAGGAACCGACACCCATCGTACCTCTTTCCGCTAGCAACATTACTCTTTTATCGGGGTGCGCATTTTTAAGCTTCAAGAGTTCTTCTTGACGTTTTTCATCAAATTCGAACATACATTTACCATGTAACTCTCTATCTGCTCTAGAATGCGCCTCTTTTCCAGGTGAAAGTAAGTCGGTAGAAATATCTCCCACACCAGCGACAAAGGTGACCACTTTTATTTCTTCCTCAATATCTGGTAATTTTGTGAAAAATTCTGCCTTCGCATAGCTTTCTAAAATATCTTTGACAAGCTCATTGCCATTTTTATAGGCTTTCTCTAAACGTTCCATATCAGCCTCATACAAAAACACCTGCGTCTTGAGAACCTCAGAAGCACTTCGTGCTATACTTTCGTTCTTTTCAAATACAAGATCTAGAAGCACCTCTATTGAGGGACCTCCCTTCATGTGAGATAGCTGTTCAAACGCAAATTCTGGTGTTATTTCATTGATAACATATTTTCCAAGGATGATTTCTTTTAAGAAGGCTGCTTTAACTGTTGCAGCTGCTGTAGTACCAGGTAAAACATTGTATATAAAGTAATGCAAAGAATCTTTTCGGTACTCATGATTATCATCTTTGATTTGAGCGATTAGCTCGGTAACTAGCTCTGCTCCGTTAATAGGCAGTGGGTGGAGTCCCTCAGAAGCTCTTTCACTAATTTCTTTTAGATAATCTTGGTATTCACTCATATTGCTATTTTACCTAACATAAAATGCCATGTCGTTTAATCATTAGATTTCTACTTGCGAACTTAGCGATTTTACAAGTAAGTATCAAGGTTTATGGGGCCTTAAATTTAAAATATCGTAAGAATTAAGCCAATAAAGAATCATTCAAAATAAAGAGTGCTTGGAATTCATACATTTGTTAAATTCAATTGACAAATATTTGACATGCACAATCTATTTAAAAACTTAAAAGTTTTGGACCTTTCTACCGTGTTGGCTGGTCCTTCTGTGGCAACTTTTTTTGCTGAGCTTGGGGCAGAGGTGCTCAAAGTGGAACCGCCAGAAATGGGTGATGTTACGAGATCTTGGAAACTCCCTTCTGAGGATCCAGATGATCACATTTCATCATATTTTTCAAGTGTAAATTTCAAAAAAAAATATTTGACATTAGATTTACTAAACGAAAAAGACCATTCGATTTTGATGCAGCATATATCCAATACAGACATCATAATAACCAATTTCAAAAAGGGAGACGCACAAAAACTAAATATTGAAGATGAAACCCTGAGAAAAATAAATCCGAGGCTGATTATTGGAAAAATATCAGGTTTTGGCGAGCAAAATAAAAGAATCGCATATGATTTAATTCTACAAGCAGAAACTGGTTTTATGTCTATCAATGGAGAAGCAGATCAGGGTCCTCTGAAGATGCCGGTTGCCTTAATTGATGTGCTTGCTGCCCATCATCTCAAAGAAGGATTATTATTGGCGCTTTTGAGTAAGGAAGCACGAACGATAAATGTTTCACTGTATGATGCAGCTGTGTCTAGCCTAATGAACCAAGCGAGTAATTACCTCATGACGAATGAAAAACCCAAAAGACAGGGTAACCTTCATCCCAATATTGCGCCTTACGGAGAGATCTTTCTCACGAAAAATAAAAATAACGTCACCTTTGCCATAGGTAGCGATAAACATTTTCGATTGCTTTGCGAACTTTTAGGAAATCCAAAACTAATGCAATCAGAGGCATATAAAACCAACCAACTTCGCGTAAAAAATAGAAGAGCCCTTGCAGAGGAATTGAGTACGCTTGTTTCAGAAATTTCAATGGAAACACTTCTTTCTGCATGCCTAAACAATGGAATTCCATGTGCTGAAATCAAATCAATAGATCAAGTTTTGAATAGCGATTCATCCAAAGACTTGATAAGAGAGGAAATCATTCAAGGAAAGCCAACATCAAGAATCACAAGTATTGCAGCAAAATGGAAGTAAATGATTTAAATTGTATTCGATATGAATCTTGATGAGCACGTTTATACGGAATTGGTTCAGCTTGTTTCAGAACAAAGGCGCGAGTTGTTTGACGAAATCGCTGCGCAAAGAACTGACTATATCAATGTAGTGATTGAAAACTTACATAAAGAGCATAACGCATCTGCCGTTCTCAGAACTTGTGATTGTTATGGTATAAAAAAGCTACATGTCATAGAGAACGAGAATCAATACAAGGTAAACAAAGATATTGCACTTGGCGCTGGTAAGTGGGTGGAGGTAGAAACACATACTTTGGGCGATCCTCCTGCACTTCAGTGCATAAAAACACTGAAAAATAGAGGGTATAAAATTATTGCTACGACTCCTCACACCAATGAATATGACATATATAACCTCCCCATTAACCAACCAATGGCTTTTTTTTTCGGTACAGAATTCAGTGGACTATCCGCTGAGGTTCTCGATCATTGCGACATGCGTGTCAAAGTTCCAATGTATGGATTCACCGAAAGCTTCAATATCTCTGTTTCGGCCGCAATTCTTCTTAGTGCGCTAAGAAATAGGTTAAATAATTCAGGTTACAACTGGAGGCTTTCGAAAAAAGAACAAACAATCCTAAAAATCGAATGGTGTATCAAAAACCTAAGTAGAGGAAAAGAAATTGAGTTAGAAATTCGACGGAGGCTAATTGAAAAAGAATCGTAAATTTGAGGCTATTATTGAAGCAAAAGAAAAATCATGGGTAAAGGAGATAGAAAAACAGCAAAAGGAAAAAGAACAATTGGAACGTACGGAAATTCACGTAGAAAAAAGAGAAATGTTAAGCCAGTTGTAAAGCGAAAGAAAAAGGCTGCTGCTAAAAAAACAACGACAGCCGAGAAAGATACGGCTAAAAAATCGGTAGCAAAGAAAGCTCCAGCTAAAAAAGCGGCAGCAAAAAAAGCCCCAACAAAAAAAGTAGCAGAAAAATAACTAGTTAACTTTTCATTTTTTTTTTGAAAAATACCGATAATTATCACTTCAGTTGAAATAGTTTTTAGACTTTTGCTAAAAACTTTAAAAGATGAAACATAATTTCGGAGCAGGGCCATGTATACTTCCCCAAGATGTCTTCCAAGAAGCATCTGATGCCGTCAAAGATTTTAATGGTCTTTCGATTCTAGAGGTATCTCACAGACACAAAGATTTTGTAGCCGTTATGGACGAAGCTACTGAACTTGTCAAAAAAGCACTAAATGTTCCAAAAGGCTACTCTGTAATCTTCCTTCAAGGGGGAGCATCATTGGGCTTTTCCATTAGCGCTTTAAACATGATGCGTGATTCCAAAAGAGCATCCTATATCAATACTGGAACTTGGTCAAAAAAAGCAATGGCAGAGGCTAAAAAAGCAGGTTTCGAAGTGCTTGAAGCCGCAAGCTCCTCGGATACCAACTTCAATTACATTCCAAAAAATATTTCGGTAAGTTCAAATTCGGATTACTTACACTTCACCTCGAACAATACCATATTTGGAACCCAATTTAAAGAAATTCCACAAAGTACTCTGCCCTTGGTTTGTGATATGTCATCAGATATATTCTCAAAAGAAATTAATGTAGCTGATTTTGATCTTATTTATGCGGGAGCCCAAAAAAATATGGGTCCTGCCGGTACTACTTTATACATTGTAAAAGACGAAGCTTTGGGCAAATCAACTTCGAATTTCATGCCCACCTATTTGGATTTAAAAACCCATGCCGAAAAGGATAGTATGTTCAACACTCCACCTGTATTTTCGGTTTATGCGTCTATGCTCAACCTTAGACATTTAATCTCAAATGGAGGTGTTAAAGCTGCAGAGGAGAGAAACGAAGCCAAAGCAGCTTTGTTATACAGTGAAATTGACAGGAATCCCTTGTTTAGAGGTACTGTGGCGAAAGAGGACCGTTCGAATATGAACGTTACCTTTCTAATGAACGATGAAACACGAGTGGATGAATTCAATGCACTATGGCAAGAAAACGATTTAGTTGGGCTCAAAGGACACAGATCTGTAGGAGGTTATCGAGCTTCTATGTATAATGCTCTCTCAATAAATAGTGTGCAAGTGCTGGTAGATATGATGAGACATTTTTCAAGTAAAGGATAAAAAATATAAAATGAAAATATTAGCAAACGACGGTATATCTGCAAGCGGAGTAAAAGCTCTTGAAGCAGCAGGATTTAAAGTTATTTTAGATAAAGTTGAACAAGATAATTTGATTGATTTTATTAATAAAGAACAAGTCATAGGTGTGCTCGTGAGAAGCGCAACCACAGTACGGCAAAATGTTATCGATGCTTGCCCTAATCTCAAACTTATCGGAAGGGGTGGTGTTGGAATGGATAATATAGACGTAGCCTATGCAAGAGAGAAAGGGCTAACTGTAATTAATACACCTGGTGCATCCTCCCAATCCGTCGCAGAATTGGTTATGGGGCATCTATTTTCTTTATCAAGATTTCTATATGCTTCATACAAGAATATGGAAAATGAAGAGTTTGCCAAGCTGAAAAAAAGTTATGCAAAAGGTGTTGAACTGAGAGGAAAAACAATAGGAATTATTGGTTTTGGAAGAATTGGACAAAGTCTAGCTTCATATGCCCTTGGTGCAGGAATGAAGGTTATTGCCATTGATCAATATACAGAAACTGCCACCATTGCTTTGAATATTGGCGGTAAGGATGTGGAGGTTCATATAACACCAACAAATGACTTATCCTCTGTTATCGGTGAACTTGATTACATCTCACTCCATGTACCGAAGCAGGCAGATGGAAGCGCTGTAATTCAAATGAAAGAATTTGAGTTGATGAAGAAAGGTGTCCGAATTGTTAATGCAGCACGTGGGGGCGTCGTCAATGAAACTGACCTTAAAGAGGCAATTTCAAAAGGGATTGTAGCCGCAGCCGCATTGGATGTTTTTGAAAATGAGCCTAATCCAGACACTAGCCTAACATCACATGCGAATATTGCTTGTACGCCGCATATTGGAGCAGCAACAGTGGAGGCGCAGGACCGTATAGGAACGGAGCTTGCAGATCAAATAATAAATGCATTGATAAAATAGTTTAAATTTATTTTAGTTTTGTCGGTAACTGTAAACTACAATTCGTTCAAAATGTCAGAAAATTATTTAGAGGATTCATGTGAAACTGAACAGTCTTGTTGCAGTAGCGGGAGCTGTTGTGGACCACAGAATGGCACCGTAAAATACGAAGACCGAAAGATTGGACGAAATGAGCCATGCCCCTGTGGAAGTAATAAAAAGTTTAAAAAATGTTGTGGTAGAAAAGTATAAAACAATTTTACGCCACACACAAATTACATTTGCCTTTGATTATAAATTGAGAAAGTAAAACCTCCCGATTTACAAGCTTTGGAATGTCTACTTTAATATCTAAACACTCCGTTTTACCACAAGAGATGCATTGAAAATGGGGATGGATATCTGAGATCTGCACTTGAGTATGCGACTTACAACGCGCAAACCATTTGACTCCATCAAAACCCAAAAAAGAATGCAACACCCCATCCTCCTCAAGTTTACTCAGCACACGATATATTGTTGTTTTATTGATACGCTTCCCTAATCTTTTAATAAGCTCTATTGTAGACAGGGCTGTTTCAGTGTCATGAAATTCTTTCAACAGTAATTCAACAGATTCTGTCTTGCGTATTATTCCCATAAAACAAATCTAATCCAACCAATTTGAAAACACAAATATTGAGCTTATATTTGCAACTTAGTTGTAATAACTATAGAAAGCAATGAAAATTACACTTCAAAAACCAGATTCAATAGGGGCAATTGCGAGTATGCTTTGCGTCATACATTGCTTGGTGACACCACTGATCTTTATTGCACATTCTTGCTGCAAAGAGGGTTGCGATGCTGCACCAACCTGGTGGAAAAGTATTGATTTCATTTTTTTAACCGTATCGTTTTTTTCAATATACCAATCAACAAAAACAACCACAAACAGCGGTATGAAACCGATACTTTGGTCTCTTTGGTGCTTGTTGACTTTCCTCATTATCAATGAAAGAATAGATGTTTTTGGCGTTCCGGAGACGGTAAACTACATAACGGCAACTACACTTGCCTTTTTTCATATATACAACTTAAAGTATTGTCAATGTGAAGAAAAATGTTGTTCATGAATAGATAAATTAAATACGATTTCTATTTTACGAACAACAAATTCACAACCAGGCTGCCATTTGTAGAAATATTACACAAAAATCCAAACATTTTTTCGCCTATGACGTTTAGTAGGTAACAAACGTTAATTGTAATATAAATAAATGCTGTAGTACATTATGAATAAAAGTGAAGCTGAAATAATTGGGGATAATCACATATCCTCAAACATAGAGACGCCATTGGTATCTAATGCATTTGATAATTCGGATGAACATAAAATAGAGGTTATACAATACCACTTCGGTAAAATAATGGAAGAGTTAGGCCTTGACCTAACTGATGACAGTCTATCTGGTAGTCCTTATCGTGTGGCGAAAATGTATGTTAATGAACTTTTTTATGGTCTAAACCCAAAAAATAAGCCGAAAATATCCGTTTTTGAAAACAAATACGGATACAACAAAATGCTAGTTGAGCAGAATATTGCTGTTGATTCGTGTTGTGAACATCACTTTCTACCAATAACGGGTTTTGCGCACGTTGCCTATGTCCCTAAGGATAAGGTCATTGGTTTGTCCAAACTGAATAGAATAGTTGATTTTTATGCACACCGACCTCAAGTTCAAGAAAGGCTATCGGTTCAAATCCTTAAAGAGTTACAAGAAAAACTAGAAACCGAAGACGTTATTGTCATGATTTCGGCTAAACACTTGTGTGTTTCTTCACGTGGAATTAAAGATAAAAGTAGCCTAACAACGACAATAGAATACGGTGGATGTTTTAAAAATGAACATACGAGACAAGATTTCTTTAAAATCGTGGATTCTGCGCAAAGTTAAATAGCAGAAAAAACAATGAACATACCTGCCAATTATCATCAATTCAAAAATAATTGAGAAATATTTAGGAGAAGAAAACCACTTAGTAAGCATACTAAGTGAGTTATGCACATTACAACACCTCCATTGATACAATGGCATCTCCTTCTTCTATCGCATCAATTACCTCTAAACCATCAATAACTTTACCGAAGCAGGTATGGTTACGATCAAGATGAGCGGTATTCGTCCTGCTATGGCAAACAAAAAATTGTGAACCTCCAGTATTTCTTCCTGCATGGGCCATAGAAAGTACCCCACGATCATGGTATTGCTTGTCGCCATCAATCTCGCAATCAATTTGATACCCTGGACCGCCTGTCCCGGGCATACCTGAAGCACCATCTCGAGAATTGGGGCACCCGCCCTGAATAACAAAATCAGGTATAACACGATGCCACTTTAAACCATCGTAGTAACCGTCTTTGATTAATTTTACAAAGTTATTTACTGTATTCGGTGCATCCTCAGTGTACAATGACACCTTCATATCACCTTTATTTGTCTTAATGATTGCTTCCATTTATTCATTTTTTTTAAGCCACAAAAATAATTGATTTTGGTTGAAACCTTCATATTGTTGAAAACTTCGTTGATAAACCTCCAAAAACCTATCATTTTACAAGGTTTCTAGCCGTTATCTTTGGTTAACCCGTTGATATGAAGTAAATGTTTCGTACACTTATTAAAAGGAAATTATCTGATAATCAAGTTGCAAATATTTTTATAAACGCAATTTTTGATTCTGTAGACAAAGGCTTCCAGGAAGTAGCATCCCTGATAAACGAGGACCCCGTATTTGTTAGCTCCCCAAACATTGACTCGAAATCTAGCGGTGAATTTGGCATAATCGTAATCGTGGGAAACCTTTCCTTTTTAGAAAGCACATTTGATGCTGAGCAAGCTTCGCGTGTAGAAGCCCTAATCTTTAAAAAACTGAGTGCTATTTACGATATGGAGGAGCAAGATTTTATCAAGCTCATACGAGGCTATCAAAGCTTTATCTCCCGAGTGAACCATCCTTCCAAAAACTGGATTTACGGGATGTCGAAGGCCATCTTCCACAAATACAGACTCAACGAGTTTCAGGATGAATATTTTAAAAGAATGCGCTCCCCAAATCCTCTATTTTTGAAAAGAATGGATGAGGTCGTCGGAAATTACATCTGGAACTGGGATGCTTTCTTCAAGAAGTATCGCTTTTAGTCAAAAAATCCGAAATGCTCAATCGAAAATTCTGTTTCAGCTCGCTGAATCATAATTTTAAACTAATTCCTCATGTTCATGAATTGGCTTTCTGAAAACAAATGTATTGTCGAAAGAATCTAACACCAAATTGTGAGATTTATCGATTACCCCTTCAATCAAGTCCTTGGCAAGCTTATTTAAAATTTCATTTTGAATCAATCGCTTTATAGGCCTTGCACCAAAAAATGGATCATATCCTTTTTGAACAATAGTACTGACCGCCTCCTCAGAAACAATCAAATTGATTTGTTTTGAGCCCAGCGCGGTTTTAACCTCATCAAGCTGAATGGACACAATTTTACGTATGCTTTTCTCCGATAAAGGAGGGAAAAGAATCGTTTCATCTATTCGATTCAAAAATTCAGGTTTCATGTGCTGCCTAATTAAATTATCTAATTCTCTAGAGACGATATTTTTTGTCTCTGCCCGATCTAATTTAGTTGTGGCTGAATAATTTGAATGAATAATTTCTGAACCTAAATTTGAGGTCATAACGATCAGTGTATTCTTAAAGTTTACTGTTCGCCCCTTACTATCAGTTAACCTACCATCATCTAAAACCTGGAGAAGAACGTTGAAAACATCAGGATGTGCCTTTTCTATTTCATCAAGCAATATTATTGAATATGGTTTTCTTCTAACAGCTTCCGTCAGCTGGCCACCCTCATCATAACCTATATATCCGGGAGGGGAACCAATCAGTCTACTAACTGCATGTTTCTCCTGGAATTCGCTCATATCAAGACGAATCATTGCATTTCTATCATTGAACAAGTATTCCGCTAAAACCTTGGTTAATTCGGTCTTTCCAACTCCGGTTGTACCCATAAATAAAAAGGATCCGATAGGCCTTTCAGCATCATTGAGGCCGGACCTTGAACGTCGTATAGCGTCAGACAAGGCAACGACCGCATCTTCCTGTCCAATAATTTTTTCTGAGAGAGCCTCCTCTAATTTTAAGAGTTTATCCGATTCAGATGCCAACATTTTAGTTACAGGAATACCTGTCCATTTCGAAACTACCTGAGCGATTTCATGGTAATCAACTTCCTCTTTAATCATTTTAGCATCCGATTGAACTTTTAGGAGTTCCTTTTTTACCTCATCTAGCTTGTTTTCTAGATTGACTAATTTGGAGTATCGAATCTCAGCAACCTGCTCATAAGCTCCATTCCGCTCCAATTGATCTGACTCCACTCTCAAATGCTCCATCTCGTCTTTTATTTCTTGAATTTCATCAATAAGATTTTTTTCTAAACTCCACCTTGAATTTAATTCACTTTGAATGGCTGAACAGGCATTTAATTCTTCCTCTATTTTCTTTAGCTTTTCCTTTGAATTTTCCTTTTTCAGCGCTTCTTTCTCAATTTGGAGCTGCATAATTTTCCGTTCGACTTCATCCAAATCTTCAGGTTTACTGTTGATTTCCATTTTGAGACTTGCTGCAGCTTCATCAATGAGGTCAATGGCTTTATCAGGAAGAAAACGGTCAGAAATGTAGCGTTGTGACAATTGAACTGCGCCCACAATGGCTGCGTCTTTTATGAGTACTTTATGGTGCCCCTCATATTTCTCCTTTATTCCCCTTAGTATCGATATTGCATCCTCCTCAGTAGGCTCATCAACTGAAACAGTTTGAAATCGTCTTACCAAGGCACGGTCTTTTTCAAAATATTTTTGGTACTCCGAGAGCGTTGTTGCACCAACAGCTCTTAACTCCCCTCTTGCCAGTGCTGGTTTGAGAATATTTGCAGCATCCATGGCACCATCACCACCACCGGCCCCAACCAATGTATGAATTTCGTCGATAAATAAAATTACTTCACCATCAGACTTAATCACTTCATTAATCACGCCTTTAAGCCTCTCCTCAAATTCTCCTTTAAATTTGGCTCCTGCAACAAGTGCACCCATATCAAGTGAAAAAACCTTTTTTGATTGAAGATTTTCAGGAACGTCGCCTTTCACAATTCGCTGAGCTATGCCCTCGGCTATAGCAGTTTTACCCACACCTGGCTCTCCAATCAGTATGGGATTATTTTTTGTTCTACGGCTTAGTATTCTCAATACTCTTCTTATCTCATCCTCTCTTCCGATGATAGGATCGACCTTCCCTTGTTCGACAAGCTCGTTTAAGTTTTTTGCATAATTATTCAGTGCTGTATTCGTTTTTACCAAACTGGTATTTTCCATTTTTTCATTAGACCTAAGTTTCTTGATTTGTTTTTTTACCTGACTAGCCGTTAATCCAAAAGATTTTAGAATGCTTTGAGCCTCGCTGGACATAACAAGTAAGTTGTAAAATAAGGTTTCAATTGTAATATGCGTATCTCCAAATTCATTCAAACTCATTAAGGTTTTTTGAAAGTATTCATTCATCTTAGTCGATGAAGACGGCAATTCACCAGTTGATGACTTCAAACTCGTTAATGCAATGGTCACCTTATCCTTAAGAATATCAATATTATCAATAAAAGGTTTGCTTAGGAATGCAATTTCGGATGCATTTTTTTCGCACATTGCTGCAAGTAAATGCAGCATTTTTAATTCAGCATGGTTCTTCATCAAACACAATTCATGTGCGAACTGAATTGTGGTCAACGCGTTGTGTGTAAATCGTTTTTCGTTCATGCCTTTGACACCGCAAAACTTAAACCATCAGATAAAACCTCAATATAAACGGACATTTTGACGTGCTCAATAGATTTTAAATGTCATTTTGACGCAGTGCATGGCGCCACTATTTTCTGTAGAAACAACATGCTTTTTTATCTTTAAATGAAACCTATTTTAATGATTTGCGTTTCATTTTCCACAGATTATTGCTATGAAACTTCTAACCATTTCACTTTTCACGCTGACCCTTCCATGTTTAATTCTTGCAAACGAGCCAACCAGCATAAGAAAAGAATATGTTTCTAGGTATAGCAGTATTGCTATTGCACAGATGAAAAAACACAAAATACCTGCTAGCATAACATTAGCCCAAGGTATTTTAGAATCAGGATCGGGAAACTCATTTTTAGCCCGTAGTTCAAACAATCATTTCGGTATTAAATGTGGTAGCCAATGGAAAGGTAAAGTATCCTATCATGATGACGACAAGGAAAATGAATGCTTTCGTGCCTATTCTCGTGTTCAAGATTCATATTTGGACCACAGCCTATTTCTAACCTCAAACCAACGCTATGCCTTTTTATTTGAATTGGAACAAGATGATTACAAAGCGTGGGCACGTGGTTTAAAAAAAGCCGGATATGCCACCAATCCGCATTATGCAGAACGCCTTATTCAATTAATTGAAGAAGAAAAACTATACATCTTTGATCAGTTCGATGCTGATTCTAAAAAGCAAGCTAATATGATATATCCAGCAGCTGGTCAAGAATTTTCAATAAATAAAACCAAGGTCCTGCGTTCTCAAAGCGGAGATACCTTTTATAAACTCAGTCTAAAAACAGGAATTGCTTTGAGACAGCTTCATAAGTACAATAGCAGTTTAGAAAAATTAGAAAATATAAAACCAGGAACGCCAATTTTTTTGGAGTCAAAAAAAAGAAGGTCTTCAGGCAAAAAAGAAATTGTCTTGGAAACAGCGACCACTTTAGCTGAAATATCACAAAAAGAAGGTGTTCGTCTTAAATCATTGATGAAAATAAACCAAATTTCTACCCCTCACCAGCGCTTGGTGAAAGGAGTCAAAATATTCCTTCGCTAGACTTCGGTCAGCGGGAATTTGTTTGTTGTTTGTTTGAAAGCCCCTCATTGGGGCTTTTTTTTAATTAAAATAAGAAACAAAGGAAAAATCTTTTCGTATTTTCGCTCTTCATGAAAATTTTTATTCTCGCTTTTCTATTGAGTATGCCCATTTTTGGCTTACCACATGAGACCTATTTTTCATTTGCAGAAATGGAATACGATACCGAGTGTAATTGCCTAGAAGTTACCCTCACATTATCGGCTCATGATTTAGAATCATATGCAGACAAGCAGAATATACTAAACTCTACTCTCGAAAAAGACCTCGAAAACGAAACGAATGGACTTGGGCTTGTTCAGGACGTCATATTAGAAGGATTCAAAATAAAACAGAATCGTCAGGACATAAAACTCTTTTACGAGGGATTTGAATTGTTCGAAGACGGTACTTGTTCCTTTTATTTGCGTTCGGATAAATTAGTTCCTTCAGAATGCACATTGTTTTTTGGTCTATTCATGGATATCTACCCAGAGCAACAAAATAAGCTGAACTATAAAAAAGAAAATGACCAGGTAGTCTACAACTATTTTGTCTTCAAACGAGAAAATACAATTGAATTATGAAATACTTAAACCAGCTACTCGTAGTAATCTTGATTACTTCAAGTTCACTAAACCTATTGGGGCAAAAGAAATTTGCACAAATCGAAAATCTTATTCCTACGCCCAATGAATATCGCAATGCAGCGGGTGCACCTGGACACAGTTACTACCAACAACAAGCCGACTATAAAATGTCCTTAACCCTGGAAGATGATACACAAATCTTAAGAGGTACAGAAACCATTACTTATACAAACAATTCACCAGATGCGCTTGAGTACTTATGGTTGCAGCTGGATCAAAATCTATTCGCAAAAACTTCAGATACAAAGCTGATTAGCGTAGAAAGAATGGAAGATTTTCGTTCACTGGAACAAATTGAAAGGAAGCTATTTGATTATGACGGAGGATTCAAAATTGAAGAGGTCAAAGCCACAAATGGAGAGGATCTATGCTATGCCATCAATAAAACAATGCTAAGAATTGACCTGAAACAACCATTGAAAACAAATGGGAGCATTTCATTTAGTATCAAGTGGTGGTATAATATAAACGATCGAATGGCCGTTGGTGGACGTTCAGGATATGAATATTTTGAGGATGAAGACAATTATATTTATACCATAGCTCAGTTCTTCCCTCGAATGTGCGTCTACGATGATGTTTCAGGGTGGCAAAACAAACAGTTTTTGGGTAGAGGAGAATTTACACTTCCATTCGGGAACTATGATGTCTCGCTAACCGTGCCGGGTGACCACATTGTTTCTGCAACAGGAATTCTTCAAAACGAAAGTGCCGTGCTCACTGATACACAAAGAAAAAGACTTCAAAAGGCAAGAAAAGCGGATGCTCCTGTGTTTATTGTAAATCAAGAGGAAGCTGAACAAACCGAAAAAAACAAGGTCAAATCTCTCAAAACATGGCGTTTCAAAGCAAAAAATGTCCGAGATTTTGCTTTTGCCAGTTCAAGAAAATTCATCTGGGATGCCCAAAATACAACCGTTAATGACAAGGATATACTTTGTATGTCTTTCTATCCGAAAGAAGGTAATCCCCTTTGGGAACGGTATTCCACAAAGCTTGTGGCGCACACGGTCAATACATACAGCAAATTTACAGTGGACTACCCCTATCCTGTTGCTATATCTATACATTCCAAGTCAATTGGTATGGAATATCCTATGATTTGCTTCAACGGCGGTCGACCTGAGGCCGATGGAACTTATAGTGAAAGAACAAAGTATGGAATGTGGGGTGTTATTATCCATGAGGTTGGCCACAACTTCTTTCCAATGATCATTAACTCCGATGAAAGACAATGGACTTGGATGGATGAAGGACTGAATACCTTTGTTCAGTACTTAACAGAACAAGAATGGGAAAGAGGTTATCCTTCAAGGAGGGGTCCAGCATATAAAATTGCGGATTATATGAGAGGGGATAAATCAAATATCTCCCCCATCATGACCAATTCGGAATCCATAAGACAATTTGGAAACAACGCCTACGGAAAACCAGCAACAGCGTTAAATATATTGAGAGAAACCATCATGGGAAGAGCGCTTTTTGACCATGCTTTCAAAACCTATTGCGAACGCTGGAAATTCAAACACCCTACTCCTGCTGACTTCTTTAGAACAATGGAAGACGCCTCGGCTGTTGACTTAGACTGGTTTTGGAGAGGCTGGTTCTTTAGCACAGACCATGTGGATATTGCACTATCAGATGTGAAACTTTTCCAGCTAAATACACAAGACCCGACGATTGAGAAAGCTTTTTCAAAAAACCAAAATAGCAATCGAGACATTCACATCGGAGAAACAAGAAATCAAGAGCAAATTAAAGAAACAATAAACGAAAAGGATCAAAACATTGATGACTTTTATGGCAAGCGCGACATTTATCAAGTTGACGCCCTGGACTTGAAAGAATATGAAGGATTGAAAAGAAGGTTAGATAAAGGGAAATTAGACCTCTTAAATGCAGGCTATTTTTTCTATGAGCTGACCTTTGATAATATTGGTGGTTTGGTAATGCCGTTAATAATAGAAGTTACTTACACGGACAAAACGTCTGAGGTGATTAGAATACCCGCTGAAATTTGGAGGAGAAAAGAGAGTGTAGTCTCGAAGGTTTTCGTTCTTGAGAAAGAGGTCGCGAGCTTTCAACTTGACCCATTTTTGGAAACAGCAGATACTGACCTGCAAAACAATATGTGGCCAAAAAGAGCTCTACCTTCCAGATATGATCTTTTCCAGCAGCGAAAAATGAGAATGCAACAACGAGAAAACCCTATGCAGAGACAAAAAAGAGTGGATGAACTTCAAGATTAATTAACTTCTTTAGTCCTTGTATACATGAAAAACAGGCACCCACAAAATGATTTAGAGCAGCTTAGAGGATTAATTATTGGTGTTGGATTTCAAAAAACGGGAACATCAAGTCTACGGGAGGCATTAAAAGCTTTAGATTTCCGTGTCAAGGACACTACAACAAGAGCGCTTATTCCAATACTAAAAAAAGACTATACTAGAATTCTTAGAATGCTTAAGAACTATGACGCGGTTGAGGATACTCCTTGGTACATGATTTATAAAGAGTTGGACAAATTAATTCCCAATTCAAAGTTTATTCTAACCATAAGAGACGAGGAAAGCTGGTATTCTAGTGTTAAAAAACATATCGGTGATTTGAGGTCAGCAAATCACGAATGGATCTATGGTCGAGGAAAGGGTCTACCCAAAGATGATAAGCAAAATACCATTGATGTATACAACAGACATAATAAAGAGGTCATTAAATATTTTGAAAATAGACCCAACGATTTGTTGGTGCTAGACTTTACAAAAGGTGATGGTTGGAAAAAAATATGTTCATTTCTAAATAAACAAATACCACATATACCCTTTCCGCACTACAATAAGACACCTAGAAAGAAAGGACAAAATGAAATGAGTAAATTCAGATTTTGGCGTAAACAAATCAAAAACCACATTCGAATTCGATACATTGATGCATTAGGACTATGGGAAAAATAAAATTCATCGTTCAATTAAAATTGTATGCTCAGCAATACACTTGATAACTAATATATTTTTATTCCCAATTAAAACGTTAAAAACATGAATCCTTTTCATTTAGCTATTCCGGTAAAAGACCTAATCGTTACACGTACATTCTATAAAGAGGTATTAGAATGTAAAGAAGGAAGAAGCACCGAAAAATGGGTGGACTTTGATCTTTTTGGACACCAACTAGTATTACATGAAAAATCGGATATGGCTTCTAAAGATAGAAGAAGCTCAAATGAGGTAGATGGTCATGATGTACCTGTCCCGCATTTTGGTGTGGTTTTAGACTGGGAGGATTGGATAAAGCTTTCCGAGCGCCTAAAAGCTCAAAATATTAAATTCATCATAGATCCATACATCCGTTTCGAGGGAGAGGTTGGTGAACAAGCAACAATGTTTTTTTTAGACCCCGAAGGAAATGCATTGGAATTTAAAGCATTTAAGGATATTGGCCAGCTCTTTGAGAAATAGCGCGAAGACAGAGTAAGCAATCCATTACTTTTTTCGGAAGAAAATTTTCACAGGTACACCTTCAAAATCAAACTTTTCACGTAGTCTGTTTTCGAAAAATCTTTTGTAGCCATCTGTAATGTATTGTGGTAAGTTACAGAACACAGCAAATGAAGGCGCATGTGTTGGAAGCTGCTGAATGAATTTTATCTTTATGTATTTTCCCTTCATTGCTGGCGGAGGCGTTGCATGTACGATATCGAGCATGACGTCATTGAGCTTTGAAGTAGGAATCTTTTGAATCCTATTTTCATAAACCGTCATGGCCTTCTCAATTGATTTGTGAATTCGCTGTTTAGTCAACGTAGAGGTAAAAATAATTGGCACATCGTTAAAAGGCGCAAGCTGTTCTCTCAATTTATCTTCATACTTTTTTACAGTATTATGGTCCTTATCGAGGAGGTCCCATTTGTTGACCAGAACCACGACACCCTTTGAATTCTTCTCAATCATGTAAAAGATGCTGAGGTCTTGCTTTTGTATTCCCTCTGTTGCATCCACCATAAACAAACATACGTCTGAATTTTCTATCGTTCGCACGGAACGAAGGACCGAATAATACTCAATATCCTCAGTTACCTTTGCTTTCTTTCTGATTCCGGCCGTATCAATCAAAAGAAAATCAAAACCAAAGGCATTGTACCTCGTATGAATCGCATCTCTTGTTGTACCCGAGATATCGGTTACAATGTTTCTATCTTTTCCAGTAAATGCATTGATTAAGGAGGATTTACCAACGTTAGGCTTTCCAACGATCGCAATACGAGGCAAACCGGTTTCTTCGAGAATTGAATCGTCCTTACTGTCAAAATAAGAAACAACCTCATCAAGAATTTCACCCGTTCCAGAACCATTTGTTGCAGATAGGTCATAAACTTCGCCGAGACCAAAGGAATAAAACTCTGATGACAAACCAACACGCGACGTATTATCAACTTTATTTGCCACAACAATAATATCCTTGTTGCTTTTACGTAGAATCCCTGCAACCACCTGATCCATTTCAATAATACCAGTAGTAGCATCTACCATAAAAAGTATTACTGAAGCTTCATCAATAGCAATTTCTACTTGCTTTCGGATTTCGGCTTCGAACACATCTTCTTTGGTTTTTGCATACCCCCCTGTATCAATTACAGAAAAGCTACAGCCATTCCATTCGCCTTGACCGTATATTCGGTCTCTAGTCACTCCACTCACTTCCTTAACAATAGCATCTCTTGATTCTGTCAATCTATTAAAAAGTGTTGATTTTCCGACATTGGGTCTCCCGACAATTGCAACAATATTTGACATGTCCTCTTTATTTAATATCCGTATTTCTTTAGCTTTTGCTCTGAGCTTCTCCAATCTTTATCAACCTTGACATAGTTTTCTAAGAACACCTTTTTATCTAAGAACTTTTCTAAATCGATTCTTGATTTCTTCCCTATTTTCTGAAGCATATCTCCCCTTCTACCGATAATGATACCTTTTTGTGAATCACGTTCGACAATGATTTGAGCACGAATTCTTATGATTCGTTCTTCTTCTTTGTATTCCTCAACTAAAACTTGACAGCTATATGGAATCTCCTTTTGACAGAGCTCGAATATCTTCTCCCGTATAATTTCAGAAATAAAAAAACGCAAAGGACGGTCAGTTAGGTCATCCTTATCATAATAAGGCGGACTCTCAGGTATGTGCTTGACAATTTCTTCCCAAAGCTCTCCCACATTAAAATCATGCAAAGCAGATATCGGACAAACCTTCGCATTAGGCAATTGAGCTTGCCAATATTCAATGCGTTTAAATACCTCATCTTGAGAGGATAGGTCTATTTTATTAATCAGACAAAATACGGGTACGGATAGCTTCTTAATGCGGTCTAGCGTTTTGATATGGTTCATCTGACGCTCTTTGGTATCGGTTACAAAAAGTAAAACATCCGCATCCTTTATAGAACCCTGAACGCTGTCCATCATGTTGTCATGAAGTTTATATGCAGAATTTACAACACCAGGTGTGTCCGAAAAGACAACCTGAAGATCGTCCTCATTAACGATACCAATAATACGGTGTCTTGTTGTTTGAGCTTTTGATGTAACTATTGAAACGCGCTCGCCTACAAGGCGGTTCATCAATGTTGATTTACCAACATTAGGACTTCCCACAATATTTACAAAACCAGATTTATGCGACATGCTCAATGCTTAGAGCGCAAAGGTACGATATTTAAAATGATGAGAGAATGAATGAATAAAATCAACCCATTTTCTGACGTTGGATGAGGTAATGCTGTAAAATGGGTGCAACACCATGTGCAACATCGGCCTCAATAAAGTCAATATTTAGATTTACACAGCGCATTCGAATTTCATTAAAATGCGCTTTCAGTCGCTCTTTATATTCTTCTCGTATTTCCAGTGGATTCAGTCTCAAGCGATCTCCTGTCTCCATATCTATAAGCTCATGTGGTCTATTTTCAAGTTCTAAATCCAATTCCTTTTGGGCATCCATTACCTGAAAAAGAACCACTTCATGTTTGTTGTGCTTCAAATGTTGCAATGCCTCCACAATTTCGTCAACCTTATCTGGATCATCAAGTAGATCTGTAAACAAAATAACTAAACTTCTTTTAGGCGTTAGCTCAGCAATTTCATGAAGTGCTTTTGCTGTTGAAGTATTCTTCATTTTAGAAGGGTCGTATATTTTTAAACGTCCCTCCATCCTATCATAGAGCTCTCGATGATGTCGCTGTGATGATTTAATATCCGAAACATAATCCACCTGATCTGAAAAAAACGAGATTCCTACGGCATCTCTTTGTCTTCGAAGGAGCTCCATTAGACTAGCTATGGCATATATAGAAAACTCGAATTTAGAGGTGTTCCCTTCACTAAAATACATAGAGCTCGATGCATCCAGAACGAATAAACAACGCAAATTGGTTTCTTCCTCATACTTTTTAGTATACATGCGTTCAGTCCGTGCAAAAAGCTTCCAGTCAATATGACGTGTAGATTCACCATTATTATACAACCTATGCTCGGCAAATTCAACAGAAAAACCATGGAACGGACTTTTGTGCAATCCTGTGATGAATCCCTCAACAACTTGTCTTGCAAGAAGCTCCAGGTTTCCAAAATCGGCAAGTTTGATTCTTTCTATAGGCATGGGTTAAAAATAGGGAAATTTTAGCTTTTTAGGGTCTTCTTGTACCTCAAGTAGGCATTCATTATAATTCCTAAAAAGATGAACAAAACTCCAAGATTTACAATCATATTCAGGCGCTCATCAAAAACAAAATATCCGACAAGTAAGGCATAAACAATACCGAGATATTGAAACGGAATAATAAAGGATGACGAACCAAGATGCAATGCTTTGGTCAACAAAATTTGAGCAAACTGTGTAAAAATACCAACCAAAAGTAAAAACAGCCACTCAACACCGACAGGCATTACGAAATCAAACAGGCAAAGCAGGGCCATGAATGGGATTGAAACCATCGGAAAATAGAGGACAATAGAAATTGGCTCATCTGTTTTTTTTAGCTTTACAATAGCCGTGTAGGCAATTCCTGAAATACTCGCAGAAAGAATCCCTAAACCAATCCAATACGGTTCAAAATAAGTGCCTAAATCATCCGATGTATGGTTTTGAAATGAAATTAGGCAGACACCAAAAAAAGCGAGCGATACAAAAAACCATTGAATTTTAAATATCCGTTCTCCGAGTATTAGAAAAGTAAAAAACATCGTAAAGATTGGTGCTAAATATTGAATGACTGCCGCAACCGCAAAAGGCATGTTCTGTAGAGTCATAAAAAATAAGGTTAACGCAACCATACCCGCTATTCCCCGCAAGAGCAACCATCTCTTATTCACACCAAAATAAGGCAAGCCTTTTCTGTAAATGATGATCGAGCTAATTACAAAAGAGACAATAGAACGAGACAATACTAGCTCGTGCGCGGGAAGAGACTGAACTTTAAGTTGTCCCAAACTTAAATTACCACTAAAAAGCTTAACAATTAGGTTGACAACTAAAAAGCATAGCCCGGAAAGAACAACATAAAGAATTCCTTTTTTCACAAGTATGAATTCAGATCAAAATTTTTAGTAGCCACCTTTCTTTTTGGATGAGTAACCCATACTCGTGAGCATTGTGTATACCTTTTCTACAAAATTACCCTGAATTAAAATTACCGCATCCTTTGCTGAGCCACCAACACCACACTTACTTTTCAGTTCTTTTCCTAAAGCTTTCAAATCTTCCTCTAAGCCTATAAAACCTTCAACTAAGGTAACTGCTTTGCCTCCTCGGTTTTTTTTATCTAGAGAAATATACAAGGATTGCTCACTAGGAATAAGGGTTTCCTCTACCCCATTACTTTCCTCTTCAAATTGGAAATCAGGGTTGGTGGAATAAACCACATTAATTCTATTTTTTTTGTTTTTTTTCATACCGACGATTTAGGTTTGGTAATCTGACGTAAAAGTAATGGATACTTTGTAAGTTAAATATTTAATTTTACAAGATTAGAATAGAAATATATGTCCAAAAAGAAAATCATTACGATTGTTGGTGCAAGGCCACAAATTATCAAAGCCTCGGCAATCAGCAGGGCCATTCGTTTATTCTATAAAGAAGAAATCGAGGAAATCATTGTGCATACTGGACAACACTACGATCAAAATATGTCACAAATATTTTTTGAGGAGCTGGGAATTCCTGAACCGAGTTTCAATATCAATGTGGGTTCGGGCAGACATGGGCAGCAAACCGCCAAGATGATAGATGGAATTGAAGAAATACTGATCAAAGAGCAACCAGATTCAGTTATTCTATATGGCGACACCAACTCGACCATCGCAGGTGCATTGGCCGCTTCTAAAATCCACATACCAATCGTTCATATTGAAGCTGGACTGCGAAGTTTCAATAAAAAAATGCCTGAAGAAATCAATCGAATTGCATGCGACCACATGTCAAGCTTATTATTCTCACCGACAAAACAAGGCATTAAGAATCTTCAAAAAGAAGGCTTCAAACTCAAACAAGAGGGAAAAGCAACAATGGACGAACCAAATATGTATCATTGCGGAGATATCATGCTTGATAACAGCATGTATTTTGGAAAAAGTGGAAATGGGACGCCTCCCTTGATGAATTCCTTGGGACTCAAGGCCAATGAATTCATACTCTGCACCATACATAGAGATAGCAATACTGATATTGAAGCGAACTTAATCAGTATTTTAGATGCGCTGCTTTCGTGTCAAGAGGAAACTCAAATGAAAATTGTTTTGCCATTACATCCTCGAACAAAAAATAAAATAGAACAGCTCAATGAACATGATTCTGTAGAGCGATTTTTAAACAACCCGAATATTACCATCCTTCCTCCTGCTGGATTCAACGATATAATTATTTTAGAAAAAAATTCGAAACTGATTGTCACAGATAGTGGAGGATTACAAAAAGAGGCATACTTTTTCAAGAAGCCTTGCGTTATTCTTAGAGAACAAACGGAGTGGGTGGAAATTGTTGAAAATGGGAACGCCATACTTACAGGCGCAGACAACTCAAAAATCAAAAAAGCCGTATCCACATTATTGGCAAAACAAAATTTTACCTACCCCGCTCTTTTTGGTGACGGTCAGGCTGGAAAATTCATTTGCTCTAAAATCTTAAGCGATTTATAATTGATGCTCATATTTGTAGAAAAAGTAAACGAGAGACTAACCTATGCCTTTGATTTTATTTTCAAAGAAAGAGACCTTGATTATATGTTTACTTCTGATGAATCCGAGTTTGAAGAATACTCAGAGGCAAAGTTCAATTATTCGAATAAAAATCTGGGCAATGCTCCCTCTATCGTGCCAAGTTCTATACTTTTTGAAAAAAATATTACAAATTATTCGATAGACCTTTCTTTATTCAACAAAGAAGAATGCTTCAGTCTCAATGGAATATGTGATCCTGTAGCATGCATATTTTATATTCTCACACGTTACGAAGAATACCAATCGAAATTTAAAGACAAACATGGTAGACATATCGGTAAAAAATCGGTCTTATATCAATTTGGTTGGCATGAAAAAGCAGTATGCGACCGGTGGAGTGAAAACATTTTATTTTTTATTTCTTCACAGACCTCTTTTCGATTTGAGAAGAAAAAATATAGCCCTCAAATTATTCCAACATTTGATATTGATAAAGCCTATGCCTACAAACACAAAGGCATACTCAGAAATATTTTGGGTTATTTAAAAGACTTTTACTCAAGAGATACAAAGCGTACAAAAGAACGCAGAATGGTCCTTTCCGGATCAAAAAAAGACCCCTTCGACAATTACGATAAGATTTTTGATATTCAAGGCCGAGGTTTTGATGTAAAATTATTCTGGATGCTCGGAAATTATGGAAAGTATGATAAAAACATTTCTCATAAAAACCGACGGCATAGAAGACTCATTCGAAAAATGGATACAATTGCAAGCATTGGTATACATCCAAGTTACAGATCTAACGCTAATGAGTTCAATATTCACAGTGAAATTGAACGCTTACAAAGTATCATTAAAAAGCATGTAAGGTCGAGTCGTCAGCATTATCTAATGCTCTTACTACCACAAACATATCAACAACTTATCGAGCAAGAAATCCAAGATGATTATAGCATGGGGTATGCTGATATTATTGGATTCAGAGCAGGGACAGCACGCTCATTTCATTGGTTTGACCTTACGAAAAATAAAAAAACAGCACTTCGAGTTCATCCCTTTTGCTACATGGATGGAAGCCTCAACGAATATCTTCAGTTGAGCACGAATGAAGCCGAGGAAAGAATTGCTCAGTTATATATTGAAACTCAGAACTATGGGGGTCAATTTATATTTCTTTGGCACAATGATACCATAAGTGATTACGGGCACTGGGCAGGCTGGTCAAAAGTATTAGAATTCAGTCTAAGGCTTCATGAATTACAGGAATCCTAAGCTACCATTTCCTATCGAAATCCGTATCTATCAATTGGCTCTTTTCTTCGCTATTCTTGTAGGCATAGTTAAATCCATTATATACAGAATAACCACCTACTTGTCCATGCTTGTTAATGGCAATAAACCCACACTGTAATCCATTGACATCGCTGTGCTTCGAGATGATTCTTTCAACCGCAAGTTTACAGGCAATTTCTGGAGAACGACCTTGGCGCATAAATTCAACTACGGTATGGCTTCCAGCAATGCGAATGATTGCTTCACCCATTCCTGTTGCACATGCTCCCCCTACCTCATTATCAACAAACAAACCTGCACCAATAATTGGCGAATCTCCAACACGTCCTGCTAGCTTATATGCCCATCCACTTGTTGTGCATGAACCACTTATGTTTCCGTGCTCATCAATGGCAAGCATTCCTATCGTATCATGGTTCTCATGATTTATTTCAGGTTTTTCAAATTCATTTTTGTGCTCCTTTTTCCAAGTCTTCCAGTCTTTCTTAACTTCTTTTATAGGTGTTTTAAACTTCTCAAAACCGTACTCTAGAGCAAATGACTTGGCTCCTCTTCCGACTAACATTACATG